>JAJAZE010000440.1 GCA_026785925.1 Pyrinomonadaceae bacterium | reverse complement strand
TCGGCAAGCCGTCGCCCGTAAAGCCAAAATGCCAGCAGCCCGATTGCCAGAGCGCACAAAACAAAAAACCACCAAGTTTGATAAAACGCCGGCTTGACGACGATTTCGATTGCCGCGCCCTGTTCGTTCCAGATGCCGTCGCTGTTGGCGGCAATCACGCGAAACGTATATTTGCCCGGCGGAATGTGCGAAAAATAAGCCGTCCGCCGATTCGCCGCGTCAGTCCAATTCTCGTCCAAACCTTCGAGCCGATAGCGAAACTGCATTTGTTCAGGCTTGATAAAACTCAAACCCGTGTAGCGAATTTCGAGATTGTTTTGGTTCGGCTGCATTTCAATTGCGGATTGCAGATTGGGACCAGCGGATTGTTCGATATTGTCAATTTTGATTGATTCAATCACGACCGGCGGCGGTTGCGGATTAAACGTCACGGCTTCCGGGTCAATAATCGCCGCGCCGTCCTGAGTCGGAAACCAGAGTTTGCCGTCTTTTGCTTTGATTCCCGCCGGCTGCCGTCCGCCGTTGCATTCGGTGTTGAGCATTCCGTCGGATTTGCCGAACACCGTCGAAGTTATCGCCGTAATTTTGCCGTCGGCAAAATCATCCAACTGCTGTCGGCTGACGCGATAGATTCCCTGATTGCTCGACATCCAGAAATTGCCCGAAGCGTCTTCCAAAATCTGAAAAACGCCGTTGCTGAAAAGTCCGTTTTCAGTCGTGTAATTCGTAAATTTTCCATCTTTGAAGCGCGATAAACCGTCGTCGTAAGTTCCAATCCAAAGCGTTCCCGCGTCGTCCTCGTAAATCGTGCGGACGTAGTTTCCCACCATACCTTCGTTTTCGGTAAAGGCGGTGAATTTCCCGTCTTTCAATTCCGCTAAACCGTCATAAGTCCCAAACCATAGTGTGCCGTCCTGCGCTTCGAGAATCGCTTTGACATCGTTGCCGGGCAAACCGTTTTCGGTTCTCAAGCGCGTTGCCGTTGCGCCGTCGTATTTGATGACACCTTTATTCGTGGCAAACCAAAATGCGCCGTGGCGGTCTTGGTGAATGTCCCAAAAATCATAATCGCCAATCGGCAAACCGAGTTTTTCCGTGAAATCGTAAAATTTTCCGTTTTCGAGATATTCGACACCGCCGAGACTGCCAATCCACAAACGACCGTCCGCGTCTTCAAACAGCGATTGGACGAATTCATAAAACAAACCGTCGCGGCGCGTGTAGTTCGTGATTTTTCCATTCTCGTATTTTGAAAGTGCGCTGAATGAGCCAATCCAAACCGCGCCGTTGAGGTCTTCCAAAATCGGATAAATGTTTTTATCGAATAAACCGGCGGCAGTCGAAAGCGGCGTAACGATTTGTTTGGTTACACGGTTGAAGTCTTTCTCGTAGGTGGTAATCCAGAGTGTGCCTTCGTGGTCGGAAAAAATATCGTTGATATAGTTGCTGGAAAGTCCTTTTTCAGTATCAAAACAGACAAAACGGTTTTCCGCAAGGCGACACGCGCCGTCTTTTTCCGTGCCGAGCCAGATGTCGCCTTGCCGGTTTTGCGCGAGAACCGTGATAAGGCTTGGCGGCATTCCGTCTTTTGCCGTAAAAATCAAAACCTTGCCGTCTTTTAATTTGAACAGATTGCCCGCCGCCGAAAACCACAACGCGCCTTCGCCGTCTTCGAGCATTTCGACGAAGGAAAAATAATTAGATACCCGGTCTGAAGAGATTCTTTGAATATCAAACGGTAAATCGTAGCGCGTTTCGCGTCCGTCTTTGCTGACCGAGCGCAAACCGTTTTTGTCCATTTCCCAGCGCGTGCCGGACGGCGCGATGTAAATCTTGTAATCACGAAAATTCTGCTCTCTTTCAATCGAAAAACGATGGTCGCGGAAACGAACGATTCCGGTTTGCGTGAAAATTAAAAGACTTCCGTCCGTATCTTTTTGAATTTCTTCAACCCGGTTTGAAGGCAATCCGTCGGCGGTCGTGAAGGTTTGAAACTCGCCGTTGCGATAACGCACCACGCCGCTTTCCTCCGTGCCAATCCAAAGCGTGTTGTCGGCTTCGGCAAAAATTTTGACAAGCCGATTGGTCGGCAGATTTTTCCGGTTGCTTTTATTGAAAACCGTAAAGCGCACGCCGTCAAAACGCACCAAACCATCGAGCGTCGTCATCCACAGATAACCGTCCGACGTTTGCGCGATTGAATAAACCGAATTCTGCGGCAAGCCGTTGTCAGTCGTCCACGAGTCAAACCGATACTGCGCGAACGTGCCGACTTCACAAAGGAAAATCAGCCCAATTAACAGCAAAAATCGAATTGCCGGAAACCTGCACATTTTAGGATTGTTTATTTCTTCCGCGCCTTCTTCGTGTCCATTCGTGGTTAAATGCTTTCAAAACCTTTATCCAATGCCGCAACAAGTTCTTCAACATTATCTTTGGTCGAATTGAGCATCATTCCCGTCCGAATCACGTTGCCGTAAAGCCCGCCTTTGCCGATGAGAACGCCGCGCCGTTTGGTTTCTTCAAAAACCTTTAAAACGGCTTCGGGCGCAGGCTCTTTCGTTTCACGGTTTTTCACAAGCTCGATTCCCTGCATCAAACCCATTCCGCGCACGTCGCCGATGGTTTGATATTTTTCTTTTAATTCTTCAAGTTTTTCGCGTAGATAATCGCCGACCGTCTTGCAGTTGGAGCGCAAATCTTCGTCTTCGATTAATTTAATGACGGCGAGTGCGGCGGCGGTCGAAACGGGATTGCCGCCGAATGTCGCAAACGTCAAACCGGGAAAAAGGTCTGCGACTTCGGGCGTGGCGATTGTCCAGCCGATGGGTATGCCGTTTGCCATTCCTTTTGCCGACGTGATGATGTCGGGTTCGACGTTCCAATGTTCGATCCCGAACCATTTATCGCCGGTTCTGCCCCAGCCGGTCTGCACTTCGTCGGCGATGCAGATTCCGCCGTGTTGGCGGGCGATTTCGTAGGCGATTGAAAAGTATTCGGGCGGCGGCACGATAAAACCGCCGACTCCGAGAATCGGTTCCGCCATAAACGCCGCGATTTCGCCGGTCGTCGTCGTGTTTATCAATTCTTCGATGTCCTGAGCGCAAGCGACACCGCACGACGGATATTCGAGCTTGAACGGGCATCGGTAGCAATACGGCGCGGGCGCGTGAACGATTCCGGCAACCTGCGCGGGAAGCTGCCGCCACGTCGAATGTCCGACCGCCGAGAGTGCCGTCGCGCTTCTGCCCGAATAACTGTGCCGCAGCACGACGACTTCGTGCCGTCCGGTCGCCAGTTTCGCCGCCATCTGGGCGGTGTCGTTGGCTTCCGTGCCGGAACTCGTAAAGAAAGATTTCTTCAAATTTCCGGGGGTTATTTCCGCCAGTTTTTCGGCGAGATTCGATTGATTCTCGTTCGTATAAAGCGCGGAAGTGTGCTGAATTTTATTGACTTGCCCGACAATCGCCGCATTGATCGTCGGGTTCGCGTGTCCGACGCTGACGGTTAAAACGCCGCCGAAGCAGTCGAGATATTTATTTCCCGCGTCGTCCCAAACGTATTCGCCTTCGCCTTTTACTAAAGCGACCGGCTCTTGATAATAAGTGGCGACTGCCGGGAACAAGAATTCTTTATGCTTTCGCACGGCTTCGGAAACGGTGGTTTTTTCGGTTGTTGGAATCATATTTTTTATTTAATGTCGTCAATCGCATCGTCGAAAACCTGAATGACATTTCTCGAACTATGCAGAACTCGATAAATTTCAATGCCGGATTCGGTTTGGAAGTAGAAAATGTTGTAGTTTTTGAAGGGAAATTGGCGCAAATTGAGAATTAAGTCGTTTCTTGCACGCCCAATTTTAGGGTTCGTCGAAAGAGCCTCACATTTTTCAATGATTTGGCGAATCAGTTTCTCAGCGACATCTTCTCCAAACTCTCCGAAATACTGCCAGGTTTCCCCAATATCAATTCGAGCGGACGCGGTGAATTGAAGCGTCGGGTAACTACTTTGGATTTCGTCGTCCATATTCTTCCCGCGCATCCTTAATTATTCCTTCAGTAAAGGATTTCAATTCTTCAGGCGACTTAATTTCCGTGTATTCACCGTTGCGAATCTGCTCCACGCCGAGCATAATTTCCCGGCGCAGTTCGTCGCGGCGAATTTGTTTCAGCAGATCCTGTTCCTGAAGCAAACGCAGACTTTCACGGATTACTTCGCTGGCGGAATTGTAAAGACCTGATTTGACCTTTTCGTTGACTAATTTTTCGAGTTCGGGCGTTAGTGAAACATTCATAATTTTAAGAATCTCCTTACCGAAAATGTTATGAGAAACAACGAACTATGTCAATCTTTGTTATTTTTCGAGTCAATATAAATTTCCTTCGCGCCTTCGTCCCGTATAATCTACATAGACGACTTTCAATTCCGTATAAAAATCGAGTGCGGTCGAGCCTTGTTCGCGTGCGCCGATGCCGGTCATTTTCACGCCGCCGAACGGGATGTGCGCTTCGCCGCCGGTCGTTGGGCTATTGACGTGCGTCATTCCGGTTTCGATTTCGTCAACGAAGCGGAAAATTAAATTCGGGTCGTTCGTGAAAATCGAAGACGTTAAACCGTAGTTTGAATCGTTCGCAACTGTCATCGCTTCGTCAAAATCCTTAACGCGCAAAACCGACAAAATGGGACCGAAAATTTCTTCCTGTGCGATTCGCATATCGGGCATAACTCGGTCGAAAACCGTCGGCTCGACGAAATAGCCGTTTTCCAGATTTTCGCCGCTGGCGCGTTTGCCGCCGCAGAGCATTTCCGCGCCGTCTTCGCGTCCGATGTCTATGTATTTCAGCACGTTTTTGAATTGTTTCTCATCAACCATCGGTCCCATTTCCGTCGCTGTATCCGCGCCGTCGCCGATTCGCATTTCCTTAGCTTTTTCGACGATTTTCCGCACGAATTCGTCGGCGATTTTATCAATGACAATCGCTCGACTGGTCGCCGTGCAGCGTTGTCCGGTCGAACCGAACGCGCCGTTCGCAATTGATTCGACGGCTAAATCGAGGTCGCAATCCGCCAGCACGACGACCGGATTTTTGCCGCCCATTTCGCACTGCACTTTCGCGCCGCGTTTTGCCGCCTGCTCGTATAATTTAATGCCGGTTTCGGTCGAACCTGTGAAGGAAATCGCTTTGACCGCCGGATGATTGGCGATTTCGTCGCCGATTTCCGAACCTTTGCCCAAAACTAAATTCAAAACGCCTTTCGGCAATCCGGCTGCTTCAAAAAGTTCGACGATTCTGACCGCTGTGGCGGGCGTGGTTTCCGCCGGTTTGAAAACGACGGTATTTCCGGCAACTAAAGCGGGCGCGATTTTCCAAACGGGAATCGCCACCGGAAAATTCCACGGCGTAATCAGCGCGACGACACCGTGCGGTTCTTTAATCGTATAAGCGAAATTGGCGGCGAGTTCCGACTGAATCGTTTCGCCGTTCAAGCGACGCGATTCGCCCGCGCAGAATTCGGCGACGTTGATCGAACGGAGTAATTCGCCGCGTGACTCGGCGAGCGTTTTGCCTTCTTCGCGGGTCAGCATTTGCGCGAGATTTTCTTTGTCGTCTTCGAGCAGCCGCGCAAATTTCGCCACGATTTTGCCGCGTGTCGGCGCGGGCGTGTTTTTGCAATTTTTGAAAGCGTCGTGCGCGGCGATGACGGCGGTTCGCGCTTCTTCGCGGGTCGAAAGTTTAATCGTGCCGATGATGTCGTTCGTGTTCGCCGGATTGATGTTGGGCGCAGCCTGGCTCGAACTCGATGCGAGCCATTCGCCGTTGATGAAATTGCGGTAGATAGTCATAATAAACGGGTTAAGTTGCCTGAAATGCTTTTTGCAGAAATGAATTCAGTAAACGGACAAGTGCGGTAAAATATACGAAATATGACGACGAAAAGCAATGTAAATTTGCGCGAGCTGCTCGAAAGCCGCGCTGCGAAACAGGAAGACAAGTTATTTTTGTTTTCCGAAACCGACGGCAAAAATTGGACTTACACGGAATTCGACCAAGCGGTCAATCGCGCCGCCAATTTACTGAAGGAAAACGGCATCAACCAAGGCGATGTCGTCAGTTTGCTGCTGCCGAATTCGGCGGAATACATCATCGCATATGTCGCTTGCTGGAAAATCGGCGCGGTCGCCAATCCGGTCAATTCATTGCTCAAAGCCGAAGAAGTCGAATTCGTCATCGGCAACTGCGAAGCGAAAATGCTGTTGGTCAATTCGCAGTTTCAGACAACGATTGACGCGATACAGAACAATCTGCCGTTGCTGCAAACGACGATTCAGTTTGACGACGAAACCGAAGCGACAAAAAATCACAGCGAAAGTTTGGATGAAGTCGAAATTGAAACTACCGACGACGCGATTATTATTTACACGTCGGGGACGACCGGCAAGCCGAAAGGCTGTCTGCTGACGCACGGAAACTTGATTGCCAACGCCCGGCAAATCACCGAATGGATGAGCTTTACGGAAGCCGACCGGCTGCTGACGATAATGCCGCTTTTCCATATGAACGCGGTTTCGGTGACGACTTTAACCGCGCTTTACGCATCGGCTTCGACGGTCGTTGCGCCCAAGTTTTCCGCATCGAAGTTTTGGCAAATAGTCGAAAATTACAAAATCACGTCTTTCGGCTCAGTAGCGACAATGCTTTCGATGCTTTTGCAGAAGAATTCAGAAGACGGAAATCAGAAAACGGAATCAAATTCAAAATCCAAAATCCAAAATCCAAAATCGGAAACGCTTCGTTTCGCAATGTGCGGTTCCGCGCCGGTTCCGGCGGAAGTTTTAAAAAACTTTGAAGAAACTTTCGGTTGTCTGGTGATTGAAGGCTATGGGCTTTCCGAATCAACTTGTCGCTCGACTTTTAATCCGCCGAACGAATCGCGTCGCGCCGGTTCGTGCGGGAAACCGATTGGCAATGAGATGAGAATTTTCGACGAAAACGACGAGGAATTAAAAACAGGCGAACTCGGCGAAATCGTTCTGCGCGGCGAAAACATTTTCAAAGGTTATTTCAAAAACGAAGCGGCGACCGAAAAGGCTTTTGCCAACGGCTGGTTTCACACGGGCGACATCGGTTATCGAGACGCGGACGGATTTTTCTATATTGCCGACCGCCAATCCGATATGATTATTCGCGGCGGCGAGAATATTTACCCGCGTGAAATTGATGAGATTTTATTCACGCATCCGGCAGTCGAATTGGCAGCGGTGATTGGTATCCCCGATCAATTATACGGCGAAGCGGTGGCGGCATTCGTTGTTTTGAAAAAAGATAAAAACGCGAGCGAAGCGGATTTGATAAATTTCTGCAAAAAACACTTAGCGGATTTTAAATGCCCTGAGCGAATTTATTTTGTCGAGGATATTCCGAAAGGCGCGACCGGCAAGCTGCTCAAGCGCGAACTTGCCCGACTTCACGCGGCAAAGGGATAATTCCAAAACTAAATTTTTGGTTCACAAAAATTCAATTTCAAGTTCTGCCCGAATAATTGTCGGTCGTGCTTGCCCAGCCGATGGTCGCGTGAGCGTAATCGTCCGCCGCCATCGCGTGCAGACAAGCCAGCAATAATGCCGTGCTGATGCCGTTGTCCGGTTCGTCTTCGCGGACGGCGGACGGACCGAAAACGCCTTTGGTAACGACATCGTAACAGGCGAATCCGATGAGGTTTTCAGCCGCTAAGACGAACGGTTCGCCAGCCGATTTTTTTCGGACGGCGATGAAGCAGCAGGACGGCGTTTGTTCGATAGCGACTTCGCAGACCACGCGCCAATTCGGGTTAATGGATTCGCGCACCCAATCGGCAATCACGTCGCTTTCCGACAACTGCGCCCGCCGGATTTCAATACCGTTCGCCGACTGCTCGGCTAAAACCGGCGCGATTTCCCGCAGAACGCGCAAATTGACCATCATATCCGCCATAACTTTTTATCTTAACAGCAATTGCCGTTTTATTTTATCCGCCGCACCTTCAATGCATTTTTCGATCAGCGCAAATGTTTTCTCAAAAACGAAACTATTTTCCAGCCATCCAAATAAACCCACGGTTTTTCGCCCAGAGTGTAATGCCCGCACGGAATTTTCACGACGCTGTGTTTGATTTTATGTTCGCGCAAAGATTTCATCATATCGCGCGACAGATCAACGGGAAAAGTTAAATCGTAAAGCGTGTAAATATATCGCTGCGGGCGCGGCGGCATTTTCGAGAGCTTTTCCATATAAACCATCGGCGAAATCGGCAGCCAGAACTCGCGCAGTTCGTCTAAAGTGACGTTATCGCCGATGCCCTGTTTGACGTGATACGTCGAAAGTCCCTGCCAGACGACATCGGCGACGTAGCCGGAAACGTGATTGAAAACGCCCGCGTCAATCGTCAAATCGTGGGCGAAAGCGAAAAATCCGACGCAGCTTCCGATACTCGTGCCGACCACGCCGACTTTTTCGTAACCTTGCAATTTCAGCCACGCGACGGCGGAGCGCGTATCAACGACCGATTGCCGCAAACTTTGCAAAGTGCGTCCGACGTTCGGCGCGACCAGATAATCGGCGCGTTCCAATTCGGGCGGCATTCGCTCTTCGTGATACGGCAGCGTTAGACGCAAAGCCGACACGCCGACGCGGTTGAAAACCTTGCACAAATCGAAATAAGTTCCGGCTTTCGCGTTCCAGTGGGGCAGCACGACGACGGCTGATTTTTTATTCTCCGCGTGCGGGAAAAATTGCGCGTAAGCCGTGTTGTTTTCGATTGAAGTGGTTTCAATCGCGCTCGTCCAGGTCAGAGTTTGATCGCTTAAATCGTAATCGTTGATTATCGGCGAGAAAAAGAATTCATCGCTGTTTGCCAGCACTTGCTTCGTATAATCGCGGAAGATTTGGCGCGGTTCATCATAATTTTCGCCGTTCGGGTTTTCTCCGACGAACTCCGTTCCCCATTCAAATTCGCGCACGACGCGGTTGTCGTTGAGCATCGCAAAGTGGCGTTCGCGGTTGTGCATATAGCGTCGAAGCATATTTATAAGGTAAAAAGTAAAAAGGTAAAAGGCAAAAGTGAGAAAGCAAAAAAGTGAAAAGACGCGGGAAAGAAATAATCAAGTGAGTAAAAGCCTCCACACATTAAGAATTGCTCAGGCGGCGGATATTTCTTGGTTTCCACTTTTGCCTTTTGCCTTTTTAATGCGAATCAAGAGTAGAAACTTTTTATCGTTTCAGAGCATTTTCCCTGCGAACTTTGCGTCTCTGCGTGAAATTGTTTTGTATCTAACCGAAAGTATCCGATCTTTTTTAGCAATTTTTTTCACGCAGAGACGCAGAGTTCGCAGAGTTTTTCTACTCTTGATTCGCCTTTTTACTTTTGCCTTACCGCATAATTTCCCGCGTCTTTTCGATCAGCAAATTATCGGTTTCATCGAACGTCGGTCGAAGCAATGGGTAAATCTTCGTTCGCGCCGAATTGAAAAGCGGTGAATGAGTTGGTCGCGCTTTGCAGCAGGTAGAAAGTTCCGTCCGAAGGTCGCCAGACGGCGATGTCGGTGCGCCCATCGCCGTCGTAATCCGCCGCGACCGGTTTGTCTGATGCAGCACCAAAACCGATGCCCGAAAAGCCTTGCGTCGAGCGCAGCAGATACCAGGTTCCGTCACGATAAACCGCCGGGTCAGCGCGCCCGTCGCCGTCATAATCCGCCGGAATCGCTTTGTCCGACGCGATTCCGAACTGAACGATGCGGACGGTATTGTCGAAACTTTGCCGCCAATACCAAACGCCGTTGCGATAGACGGCAACATCGGTTTTGCCGTCACCGTCATAGTCCGCCGGAACGATTCTATCGGTCGCCAAGCCGAATTGAACGGCGCGAAATTGATTGTCGGAAGACTGCACGAGATACCAGGAACCGTTGCGGAACAAAGCGATGTCGGCGCGTCCGTCGCCGTCGTAGTCGCCCGTCGCGGGCTGGTCTCCGGCTAATCCGAATTCGATTGTCGTAAAGCCGAGACTGCTTCTGAGCAGATACCAAAACCCGTCGCGGAAAACGGCGATGTCAATTTTTCCGTCGCCGTCGTAATCAGCGGGCGCGAAGCGGTCGGTCACAAATCCGAAGCGCGTGTTGAAGAAACCCGCCTGCGACTGCTGTAAATACCAATAACGGTTTGAAGGACGAAAAACCGCATAATCGGCGCGTCCGTCGCCATCGAAATCGAACGCCGTCCGGCAAGCCGAATTTGCCGACGCTTGCACTTCAAACGCGCCGATGTCCACAGAATTGCCGACAATTCGCCGAAAACAACCGCCGCGCTGGTCGGTCGTCAAATTGGTGTTCAGAGCCAAAGTATTATTGCCCGCATTGATAACCGGACTGTTAGCGGCTGGAGCGCGAGTTGAAGTCGCGCCGCCGTTATCCTGCAACGCGCCGAGCAACGGGTCAACGCCCGTCTGATTGCCGGTTGTCGTGCCGCCGATAGTTGCGCCGGTCGTATTTTTTATCAGATTATAGCCGAGCGAATTAAAAGTGCCGAAAAGGTCGGATGGAAGAGGCGGATTGGGAACTTGTTGGATAGCAAGATTATCGGCGACAATCGTGTTGCCGAGGTTAGATGAACCGAAGATACCGCCGCCCGCAAGTTCAATACCGACGCAGTTTCCAAACACGCCCGTTACTGAATTGCCGGTAACAGTTGCATTTATCAAACTTAATGTGCCGGTTTGATAAATTGCGCCGCCCCGACTTCTGCCACAGGAGCCGGGAGAACCGCTACCTACCGAACTGCCGACAGATGTATTTCCGGCAATCGTGCTGTTTGTAACGGCAAGCGTTCCGCTGTTGTTAATGCCGCCACCTGCGCCGTTACCTCCGGCACCGCCCGCACCGGGCATGCCCGGATTAGCTGAACCGCCGTTCCCGCCGAGAGGTGCTTGCGCCAAATTGCCGACAAGCAAACTATTCGTAATTGTTACAACGGATGAATTGATAATATAAATACCACCGCCGCCGCCCGTCCCGCTGCTCCCGCCAGCCCCGCCGCGAGTATTAGGAACTGTTCCGGTTGTATTGCCGCCTGCCCCGCCGCTTCCTGACAAAGCTGTATTTTCGGACAGCCCGCTATTTATTATCTTGACGACGGCAGACGAATTAACATAAATGCCACCGCCGACAGCGGAACCGGAATTGCCTGCTCTGCCGCCCGTCGTATTATTGCCTGACATATTAGCGCCGGAGCCGCCGTTACCGCCTCGTGCGGTATTGGTGCGGACAATCGAGCCGCTCATATTCAAAGTGCCGTTGACATAAATACCGCCGGAGCTTGCGCTGCCTCCGTCGCCTCCCGGATTTCCGGTATTACCGATACTGCCGGAGCCGTTCATTCCCGAACCGCCCTGCGCCATATTGTTGCGGACGGATGAATTGTTCAAATTTAAAGTTCCGTTGACCTGAATTCCGCCGACGTTGGCGGACTCGCCGTTCGCGCCGCTGCCCGCGCCGTTTGCGCCGACTGCCGAATTATTGCGGACGACGACGCGGTTGAGAGTCAAAATCGCGTTCGCGCTTTCGATATAAATTCCGGCGGCAAATGTTGACACGCCGCCCGCGACGGTTAAATCCGTAATCGTTACATCGCCGCCCGTCAGACGCAGGACGCGGCTTTGACCGCTGCCGCCGATGGTCAGCAAATTTGCGCCCGTTCCGTTAATAATCAGGTTGCCATTGCCGGTAATCGTCAACTCGCCGCTCGTCAGCGCGATTGTTCGTGCCGCGTTAAAAACGCCCGCGTCAAATGTAATCACGTCATCGCTCGCCGCCGCGTTTGCGTCTGCGACGGCTTGGCGCAAACTGCCCGCGCCGGAATCAGTCGTGTTTGCTACCGTCAAAGTCGCCGCCTGCGCCTCGAAGCAAGCAATCCCGAAACACATTGCGCCGAACATTGTCCAAGCTATTTTTTTTACTGCTTTCATCGGTTATTCTTCTCCTTTTGTTATTTTTGATATTAGTTCCGAAAAATAATTCCTTACTTCGTATATGCACCAAATGCGTCTCAAAACTATATTGAATGAAGAAATAAAACGCTTTCGGGCGCGAAAACGATTTTATGATATAATTCGGCGCAAAATGCTTTATTCATAAAGCCACATTATTTGTTTGTTTATAAAGCCATATTAAAGGAGATTTCATAAAATGTCTGTTGATTACAGTAAAATCCAGGAACTGCTCGGCGCGGATGCCGAAATGCTTCTAAGTTATACGTCGAAAGCGATACCGAAGGAAAATCTGCAATTGCCGGGCGCGGATTTCGTTGACCGCGTGTGGGCGCAGTCCGACCGCAGTCCGGCGGTGCTTCGTTCCCTGCAAACTTTGTTCGACAACGGGCGATTGCGCGGCACGGGTTATCTTTCGATTCTGCCGGTTGACCAGGGCATCGAACATTCGGCGGGCGCGAGTTTTGCGCCGAATCCGCAGTATTTCGACCCGGACAATATCGTCAAACTCGCGGTCGAAGGCGGCTGTAACGCCGTCGCTTCAACCTTCGGCGTATTAGGGGTCGTCGCCCGCAAATACGCGCATAAAATTCCATTCATTGTCAAAATCAACCACAACGAGCTGCTGACTTACCCGAATAAGTTCGATCAGGTGATGTTCGGCAACATCGCACAGGCGAGAAATATGGGCGCGGTCGCCGTCGGCGCAACGATTTATTTCGGCTCGGACGAATCAACCCGGCAATTATCGGAAGTTGCCGAAGCATTTGCCTACGCGCACGAACTCGGAATGGCGACGATTTTGTGGTGCTATCTTCGCAACTCGAAATTTAAAGGTGCGGACGGCGATATGCACACCGCCGCCGATTTGACCGGACAGGCAAATCATCTGGGCGTGACGATTCAAGCCGACATCATCAAACAGAAACTTCCCGAACGCAACGGCGGTTACAGTATGCTCAACGCGGCGGGCAGCTACGGCAAAACGCATCCGAAAATTTACTCGGAACTGACCACCGACCATCCGATTGATCTGGTGCGCTACCAAGTCGCCAATTGTTATATGGGACGCTGCGGGTTAATCAACTCCGGCGGCGAATCAAAAGGCGCATCCGATACGGCGGACGCAGTTCGCACGGCGGTCATCAACAAACGCGGCGGCGGCACGGGACTCATTTCCGGCAGAAAAGCCTTCCAGCGTCCGATGACCGAAGGCGTTGAATTATTAAATTCGATTCAGGACGTTTATCTTTCAGAAGAAATTACCATCGCTTAACATTCAAAAACAGTCAACAAAATTATGTCGGCGAATTAAAGATCGTCGGCATATTTTTTTTGAATCCATTATCAGGTTTGAGGCGAAAACCATTTACGGAAGGGTTCTAGTTAGCCCTTAACAAAAAATTTAAAAAAACGAGAGGAAAAAATGAAAAAATTAATTTACGCATTCTTTTTAGTGGCGATAACCGTCGGTTTCGGCACGAGCAGCGTTTCGGCGCAGGACAAAATGATGAAGAGCGGCAACCCGATGGTCGGCGGCGCGGCGATGTATAAAAACAAAGACATCATTGACAACGCGGTCAACTCCAAAGACCACACGACTTTAGTGGCGGCAGTCAAAGCCGCCGGATTGGTTGAGACCTTAAAAGGCAAAGGACCATTCACGGTTTTTGCTCCGACCAACTCGGCTTTCGATATGCTCCCAGCTGGCACGGTTGATACTTTGTTGAAACCGGAAAATAAAGGAATGTTGACCAAAATCCTGACTTATCACGTGGTCGCTGGCAATATGGATTCCAAGAAAATCATGAAAGCCATCAAGAAAGGCAACGGCAAAGCGATGTTCAAAACCGTCGCCGGCGGAATGCTGACGGCTTCGATGGACGGTAACACCTTAGTTCTGACCGACGAAAAAGGCGGAATGTCGAAAGTTACGATTGCCAATGTCAAACAGTCGAACGGCGTGATTCACGTTGTTGACACGGTTTTGATGCCGAACTAATTAAGTAGGCAGTGGCAGTAGCCAGTAAGCAGTAAATTGAGCGTCGGCAATTGTGTTGGTATTTTCCTACAATTGCCGACGCTCAATTTGTTTTAACTTGATAAAACTGCCTACTGCTGCTGCCTAACTGCTTACTGTTCCTGCTCACTCATTTGTTTTTTTAACTGCACGATAAACGACCGGACGGCGGAGGCTTCGCTCGAATCGGGAAAGACGCGCAGGAATTCTTCATAAACCCCGATGGCTTCGTTATTTTTCTTCATTTTTTCATACGCCAGACCGAGAAATTGGTAAAGTGTCACCGCGTCCGGTGCGCCTGCCAACTGCGTAATCGCCTTTTTGAAATAGCCGACGGCAAGCAAATAATTGGCTTCTTCGCTCTCGACATCGCCGTTGCTGCCGAAGGCTTCGGCTTTGTCTTTGTAAAGCAAACCCAAACCTGTCTGCGCTTCCGGCTGAAAACCTCTGCCTTCGGCGAGTGCGCGTTTGAAGGCGGCAATCGCTTTTTCTTCGTCGCCTTCCGCCGCGTAAATTCTGCCTTCGACCGCTGACGCTTCGGCATACGCCGGACGCGCTTTTCTAGCTTCTCTAATCGCCGCCAGTGCGCCTTCGAGATTGTTCATCGCCGATAGAGTTCGCGCCAGTCCAAGCTGCGCTTCGGCATATTTCGGACGCGCACCGATGGCTTTCCGATACGCCGCGACCGCTTTTTCCCGGTCGGTATTCGCCAGTCTTTCCGCTTCCTGAAAAGCCAGTTCCGCCGCGTCGCTGGTTTTGACGAGCGCGATTTTCACATCGCCTTTCTGCGCGGCGAGCAGACTCTGCGACGCTTCTTTAAAACCGTCGGCGCGAACGCGGATTCTGTGCGCTCCGGCGGCGAAAAGTTTGAGCGCGAGCCTTCCGTTTTCGTCGGTTTTCCCGCGCTGCACGTCGTCGAGCCAGACCGTCGCCGCCGGTTCGCTAATCACCGTGATCGCCCGCGCCGTCGGTAAATTCGTCTTCTGGGGAAAATTTGTTGCGGCTAAGACCAGACAACACGCCAGAGCCGAAAAATAGATTTTGATTCGCATAATATAACCTCGCTTGATTATCTAAGATTAAAAAAAAGCGATTGACCGTTGCCTTTCTTAACCAGCCCGCGACGGATTCGAGTCGGAGCGCGATTTTTTGGTCGTCTTCGATTGAAAAACCCTTGGTCATTAAAAATTAAGTTGGTGATCAATTATACCAATCTCAAACTGATTCGCCAAAAATTGCCGGTTTTATGCCGTGAAAACTTGACCTTTGCGCCGCTCAATCTATAATTGATTATTCGTGGCTGGGTAGCTCAGCTGGTTAGAGCGCGGGATTCATAACCCCGAGGTCGAGTGTTCAAGTCACTCTCCAGCCACCATTTTTATTTACGAACGGCAAGTTTCGCGGCTTGCCGTTTTATTTTTGCGCGGAAAAAAGTATGATCCTTGTGCTATGAAATTCGCTTTGATACTTTTCGCCTTCTTTTTCTTAAACAGCACCGTCACGCCCGCGCAGACTGCCAAGGATTTCGCGGCGGATTGGGACAAACAGCATTTTTCAACAATTGCGCCTTCCGATCTGCGTCACGCCGATTTGAAAAAACAGCTCGATGAATTAAAAAAAATCGGTTTGAAAGTCGAGG
>JAJAZE010000439.1 GCA_026785925.1 Pyrinomonadaceae bacterium | reverse complement strand
TTTGATTGACATCACGCCTTCGACCTTTGCCTTCAAACCTGCCGCGTCGAGCGGCACGAAGAAAGCGTGATCTTTCATCTTGATGCGAACGGATTTCGCGGTCGTTGTCGGCGCGAGTTCCATCCAGCAGCCTTCCATTTTGCACGAGCGGACGATTACGCCTTCGACCAAAATCGGTTTCGCGCCGTATTTACCCGGATTTTTCATCGCCTTCGCCAGCGAAACTTTTTTCGCCGCCCCGATTACCGCGCCGCGCTTGATCTTTCCGTCGGCATCGAACTTCGATATTTTATCGTCGCCCGACGGCTTCATCTTTTCCATCTCCAACTGCTCTTTCGTCACTGCCGGTTTTGGTTCGTCAATTTTCGGCGGTGTCTGCGCCGCCGCAAAATTTGCCGCCGCCAAAGTTAAAATCGTCAAACTTAAAAAATTTTTCATTTTGTCAAAATCTCCTGTTTTGGTTTGGGTGAATGCTGATCCGCTCAAACTCTTTGGTAATAGATACTAAAAAAAATTGTAATCAATGATCCGCGTTACATCAACTGGCTTGCCGTTAATCTCTGCTGGTAGAAATTTTATTTTGCGGGCGGCATCTGCCGCACTTTTCATATAGCCATTATCGGGTCTGTTCAGAACGGTAATACCGCCGATAGTTCCGTCGGCGAGGAATAGAATTTTCAGCCGCACCGTTCCCCTTACATTCTCCATTGACCGCTCCGCTCGCACGCCGCTCGGTCGCGGCTGTCTAAGTAGAATGAGCGCACGCGAATATTTTATTTCGTCGGCTTCCTCCGGTTTTTCCTTGCTGCTAAAATCCTGTTTTAATCTTACTTTAGAGGCATCTTCCTTCTTTACCGCCTCTAAAATAAGCGGGCTGGTCGCCAAACTGTTTATCGAAATTTTAGTTTCGTCCCTTGACTGTGTTTGACCTTCTCGTTTATACAGCGGGCGTTCGTCCAATCTGATTGAATAAAGAAATTTTTCCAGCAAAGGGCTTTGCGCGTCTTTGGAATATATACTAATTATGTAGAAATCTTTAGAAGAAGTTGTATAAATTTGGGTTGAAAAACCTTTGGTTCTTTCGTTTTCGTGAACGTCGCCGATGAAGTTACCGAGCGTAAAGCTAGAAACTTTGGCGGAAGAAAATTTCCTCATCCGCTTAAGACGTTCTTTGCCGTCTTCGTTCGCATCAAATTCTACTCGCATCGTTACTCCTTCCTGATAGGCAAACACCCGAGATTTTTTGTCTTCCTTGTCAATCAAAAAATCGGTAGGAACGGAAACGGATAAATCTTTTTTCGGACTTTCGATAATTGTCCATTGCGCCTGTTTGGTTTCCGTTTGGGCAAAAAGCGTCAAAGGCAGCAAAACCGCCCATAATATATAAATCGGAATAATAAGATGCTTACTCATAGAAATTTTCTAATAATTATTGAACTCAAAGTTAAAAATCAGGTTGCTTCATTTGATTGTTTGCCGCCCAAAACGACAAAGAATCTGCTTTTATCTGTTCCTTTAGTGGGTTTTTTCATAAACTTTAAAGCGAAGAATTGTGTATTCTTGAATTTGGTAAAATTATAGCAATGAAAGAAAAGCATATTCAAATAACCGGCATGTTTCTGACGACTCTTTATGCCGTTTTCGTTGTCTGGCTGTATTCGGTTGAGCCGAAATCTCTGGACGAAGTGCCGACCAAAGCGCAGACGACCATCGAAAACGTGACGACGAAAACGCAGGTTGCCATCGGGACTTACGAAGTTGACCGGGCGAAGTTTAACGAAGGCTTGACGGCGTTCCGGCAGGATAATTTTATCGTTGCCCGCGATAATTTTGAAAAAGCCGACACCGAAAAGCGCGATCCGAAAACGCAGTTCTATATCGCATACAGTTTTTACAGGCAAGGTTTCGGCAAAGTTTCCAATGACGACGCGCTTTTCAAATTAGGTTTAGAACAAATGAGCCGCGTTAGCGCGCTCGATAAAAATTTCAAATCCGACGACGCAAATCTGCAAATAAAAACGCCGGTCGAATTGAAAAACGAATTTGAAGAAGGCTTGAAAGTGACGGCGAGCGATTTTAATCCGCTAAAAATTTTCCGCGAAAGAAAATAATTTATGTCAGAGACAAAACACTCGAAACTCAGCGTCAAGGAAATCGAAGCGGAAGAATTATCGTTCATTGACGGCGAATTGCTGGAAATTCCGCCAGCGGAAAACGATACGCTGGTCGGTGAAGCATCAACGAAGATTTCACTAAAAACCAAAAACCAAAAACAAAAAACCGGAAACCAAACATCTTATCTTCAATACGTTTTTCTGCCGCTGATATTTTTGACCGTCGCGCTGCTCGGCGGTTTGCGTCTGAGCGCGGAGGACGGCGCGTTTCTTTTCTTGAAGCCTGCGCTCATTTGCTTGATTTTCGCCAGTGTTTTGCTCGTGCTGTTTTTCCGCGCCGGTTTATTAAAACTCGAAGGCTGGTTTTCCGAAACCTTTTCAACTGTTCAAAATATCGCTAACGCGGCGATTCTGTTCGCGCTATTTTTCGCTTCGACGCAAATTTTCAATTCGCTTTTGCCCGAACGCGGTTTGCCGTTCTGGGTTTTCGCCTTCTGTTTTCTCTGGACGCTCTGGAACAATTTGTTTGTCGAATTTCAGGGCAAACGCCTACTGCAAAGTCTCGGCAGCGTTTTCGGGCTGGCATTTGTTTCAAAATATCTGATCTTGGCTTATCTGACCGCGCCGACCGGCACGAGTTGGTGGCGCGGACTGCTCGAAAATCCGGCGCAGGAAGCCTTTACCTGGCTGTTGGATCTGCCGCGTTTTTCCGCCGGAACCGGATACATTCAGTTTTTCGCCGTGATTTTTTATTTGCTCGGATTGTTTTTGCTGCCGTCGGCGACGACAAAAGTCGTCAGATAAGACTGAGATTGAAGAGATTTAGATTTAATTCAACAAATCATCATTGAGCGTTTTTTCCGATAATACTTCGTAGAGATTTGCCGCGTCGTGTTTGGCGACTTGTTTCTGGGCGGGAATTTGCAGGACTTTCACGGTCGTCAGCCGATTGCCTTTTTTGATTTCGATTTCATCGCCCGCTTTGACTTCGCGCGAAGATTTCGCCTTAGTGCCGTTGGTTTTCACCTGATTGGCATCGCAAAACTTCTGCGCCAAACTGCGGCGGGCGATCAAACGACTGGCTTTTAAGAATAAATCGAGACGCATAAAACAGGTGAGAAATAAGAAGTGAGAAGTGAGAAGTAATCAAAAATCTCACTTCTCACTTCTCACTTCTCACTTCTTATTTCTCACTTCTCACTTTTTTTGACTTCCGCTTTGCGTTCGTCGGCGAAGAGAATCGGCGAAACCAGCGGGCGATAGGCTTCGCTGATTTTAATGTATGCGTCCTGGCGCAAGGTCGTCATAAATTTCTTTTGTTCTTCGGGAAGTTTTTCGTAAGCCAAAGCCTTGCGAACCTCTTCTTCGTTGAAAACCGATTCGGCGGAAGCGTTGGTGCGCTCGTCAACGCGCAGAATCTCGATGCCTTCCGGTAATTCGACCGGCTCGGAAATGCCGCCGACTTTGACGTTTTTCAGCGGTTCGGCAAATGTCCGATCCAATTCTTTGATGTTTATAGTCCCGACTTTTCCTTTAGTTTCCTTAACATTCGGGCGGTCGGAATTTTCCGCCGCTAACTTAGCGAAATCCGCGCCGCCGCGCAACTGCGTCACCAATTGTTTGGCTTTTTCGCGCACCGCCGCTTCATCGCGTCCGGCAAAGCCGAGAAAGATTTCACTGATGCCGATCATTTCCGGTTTGGTAAATTTCGCCTTATTCGTTTCGTAATAGGCTTTGATTTCCTTCGCCGATAATCCGAAATAAATCTTTGAACTGACTTCGCGCTGCATCACCATATCTCTGGTAATTTGTTTGCGCCACATTTCGCGGATGCTCTGCGGGTCAACATTGGTCGCTTCCATCGCTTTATAAAGCGCGTCAAGCGTTTTAATGTTTTGCTGTTTCATAATTTCCAGAAACCGCCCGTTGATTTGCGCGTCCACATCAGCCTCAATGCCTAAATCTTTGCCTTTTTGAATCAACAATTCTTCGTTGATGATACCGGCAATCAGTTCGCCCTGTTTGGCTTCGACTTCCGTACGCGCTGCTTCGGGAGTTTTGCCCTCTTTGACGAAAGACTCGATAACTTCATTCATCTCGCGCTTGATTTGCGAAAGCGTAACCACGCCTTCGTTGACCTGTGCGACCACTTCGTCAACCACTTTCGTCTCGCTTTCCTGCGCGGCTGCCGTCAAATTAGAAAACAATAAAACTGCAATTACGAGAATTGCGGAGTTGATATATTTCACTTTCTTACTCCTTAAATTAAAAACTCAATTGGAAATCTTAAACTTCAATGACTGGTTTGTGCAACTTGAGAGTTTGATGCGCCGATGAGTTTACAGGTTTGTCGTGTTTTACGAGAGCGATGAAACAGAAATGTTTTGTAAAAATACAAGCGATTGGTTGAGAAAATTTTAACTGTCTTGAGCTACGGATGAAGATGGAGAAATCATTGCCGCCAAAAAGCATTAAAGGGCGCAAAAAAGATTCTTTCATTTTCTTTTTTGCGCCCTTTTGTTTTGAGGTAAACTCAAACTGGCACTTGGGTATAAATTGACGGATGATTCTAAAAGCTCGCGGCTGTTTCGGCTTCTGTTTTTTGGTCAGGCGAGTCGGTCTCGGACGAATCCTGTTTTTTTAGGTAGAGACTAATCGCAAAACCGACAATTCCATTTAGAACCATTAATATATTGGTGAATATGAACACCGGATTCCACAGCAGCCAACTGTAGACGGCGAAACCGAGCGAAGCCGCGATTTGACCGGCGAACAGCCACATCGAAACGCCCTCGCTCGTCCCTGCCTGCCATTGTTTATAAATCTGCCGGCTGACGGTTAAAAACAAAATAATTGAGCTGACCCAACCGATAACTTCCGTCATAAAATAAGAACTAAAATTTTAACCGAATCGTGTTCGCGTTAATTAAAAGGCTTCTCAAAAATACTTTAAGTGGTTTCGAGTCTCGCTTTCAGGCGATAAAAAGAAGAGAAAAATGTCGCCTGAAAGCGAGACTCGAAATTTCAAATCCGCTCTTCCCGACAGCTGGTCGTCGAAGTCGCCGTCGCTCCGTTGTTAGCTGCCGTATTTGCCGCCGCAAATACTTTATTGTCAATGCTGGTTTTCACCATCGCATTCTGGCGTTTCATTCTGACGATTTTTCCGTAAGTCATCAACGCCTGCGCCACGATTTGATCCATATTGTAGTATTTGTAGGTCGCCAGTCTGCCGACGAAATGCACATCGGGACGCGCGTCGGCGAGCGTTTTATACTGGGCGTAAAGATCGGTGTTTTCCTTACGCGGAATTGGATAATACGGGTCGCCGGTCGCCTGCGGAAATTCATAAACGACGCTGGTTTTCTTGTGTTCCTGCCCCGTCAGATACTTAAATTCCGTGATGCGCGTGAACGCCTGTTCATTCGGATAATTGACGACCGGCGCGGCTTGAAACTGCTCCGCGTCGTGCGTTTCGTGTTTGAATTCGAGCGAGCGATAGGGAAGTTTTCCGTAACGATAATCGAAAAACGAATCAATCGGTCCGGTATAAATCATTTCTTTAAACGAGATTTGATTGACGATTTCTCGGTAGTCGCAGTTGAGCATAATCTTGATGTTCGGATGATCGAGCATCTTTTCAAACATCCGCGTATAACCGTATTTCGGCATCGCCTGAAACGAATCGGTAAAGTAACGGGCGTCGCGGTTGGTGCGAGTCGGCACACGCGCCGTCAC
>JAJAZE010000438.1 GCA_026785925.1 Pyrinomonadaceae bacterium | reverse complement strand
GCGCAAGCGTCCCGCTTGCATTGAGCGTCGCTTCGCCGCGAAAACGTCCGTCGCCTTTGGAGTTATTTATCGGCAGCGGCTTGTTCGCGCCATCGCGCTCATTGCCAGCGGGACGCTTGCGCTCCAGTCAAAATGCTCCGGACGGTTCAATCAATTTTTCCAGTGTCGCGCAAACTTCATCAATCTGCGCGTCGGTGATTCGGTTGAAAAATGGCAGCGCGATGACTCGTTCGGCGGCGTGTTCGGCGACGGAAAAATCACCCGATTTATAACCGAAAGTTTCGGCGTAGAAAGGCTGCAAATGAATCGGCGCGAAATAGCGTCCGCAGCCGATGCCGCTTTTCCGCATTTCATTGACAATCGAATCGCGCTGCGCTCGCGTAAAATTTTCGTTCAGACGCACCACATAAACGAACCAACTGATTTTTCCGTTCGGCAAATCAATTTCGGGCAGAATGAAATGCGGATTCTTTGCCAGTTGCGTATTATATTTTCGCGCCGCCGTTTCGCGTTGTTTTAATATCGAATCAAGTCGTTTTAGCTGCTCGATGCCAATCGCGCAATTGATGTCGGACAGACGATAATTGTAGCCGAGCGCGACGTGTTCAAACCATTCGGAATCGGCATCGCGTCCTTGATTTCGCAGCATTTTGGCTGATTTGGCGATTTCATCGTCGTTCGTGACGATCATTCCGCCTTCGCCCGTCGTGATTTGTTTGTTCGGGTAAAATGCGAAAACTCCGGCATCGCCGATATTTCCAACTTTTTTGTCTTCCGATTCCGCGCCGATGGCTTCGCAGGCATCTTCGATGATTTTCAAATTGTAGCGATTGGCGATTTCAACGATTTCGCGCATCGGCGACGGGCGACCGAAAACGTGGACGACCATTATCGCTCTGGTGTGCGGCGTAATCGCGGCTTCGATTTTATTTGCGTCAATGTTTAAGGTTTTAGAATCAATCTCGACAAAAACCGGAATCGCGTTTTCGTATAATAAAACATTGGCGGAAGCGATGAAACTAAACGGCGTGGTGATAACTTCATCACCCGCTTTCAAGCCCAAAGCGCGGACGCACAAATGCAAACCGCTCGTGCCGGAATTGACGGCGACGGCGTGTTTTGCGCCGACGTAATCAGCCGCATCGCGCTCGAATTCTTCCAGTTTCGGACCCAGACTCAAGCGCGGCGAACGCAGAACTTCAACGACGGCGTTGATTTCGGACTCGGAAATGTCGGGCGCGGAAAGTGGAATTCTCATTATATTTTATGGACTGGAGCGCAAGCGTCCAGTTTGCACTGAGCATCGCTTTTTGATGTGGAAACGTCCGTTGTTCAATTACATTTCGAGCAGCGCAAGGCTTTTTCGCGCAAAGACGGCACTCAATGCAAGCGAGACGCTTGCGCTCCAGTCGAATCTTCGAGCGGCACGGCGCGTTTGATTAAAAGCTCGTCGCCCAGAGTTATGCTGGTTAAAATCTCCGCGATTTTTTCCGAAGCGTGTCCGTCGCCGTAAGGATTTGTCATTCCGACTAAAGATTCACGAAAATCCGCGCTCAAACCTTTTTCAATCGCCCGCATAATTGCCCCCGCGTCCGGCGCGGCATCGAGAATGTTACGCGCCTGTTCGCGTCCTTGCTGGCGCATTCCGATGTTGACGGTCGGCAGCGCGAGCGACGGCGTTTCCATAATTCCGCTGCTCGAATTTCCTAGAAGCAAGTCGGCGTATTTGAGCAAACTCCAATATTTCAAGTGATTTAAGTTGACGAATAAATGCGCGTTCGGACGCTTTTGACAAAAAACTTTGGCGCGTTCGATGAGTTGATGACTGCCGGCATCGGAGTTCGGATAGCAAAAAACGATCTGCCCTGAAACTTGCTCCAAAGCGGCGAAAACCGTGTCGGCTTCCGTCGTCGGATCACGCTGAATCGTCACCGGATGATACGCGACGACGACGGTTTTTTGATTGAAATCCAATCCCAAATCCGTTTCGACTGCCTCGCGCGAAAAGAGTTTTCGGCGGCGCAGATTATCGAGCGACGGCGAACCGACCAGATGCACACGCCACGCTTCTTCGCCCATCGCCAGCACGCGACGGCGCGAATTTTCATTCGTCGTAAAATGCAGATGGCTCATTTTCGTCAGCGCATTCCGCACCGCGTCGTCAATCGCGCCTTCGCTGACATCGCCGCCTTCGATATGCGCTATCGGAATCCGCAGTGCCAGCGCAACCGAAGCCGGAGCCAGCATTTCGTAGCGGTCGGCGATCAGCAGCAGAATGTCGGGTCGCATTCTGCCCAGAATATCCGCCAAACCAATCGTCGCCACGCCAATCGTTTTCGCCATTCCAATGTCCGTATCGGAACTAATCAGACATTCGACGCGCTCGTTAATCGTGAATTCGTCCGCTTCGATTTCCGTAAAAGTGCTTCCGAAAGTCGGCGAAAAATGTGCGCCCAAGGCGATTAGCTGCAAATCAACGCCGGAACGATTTTCTAACTCTTTCAAAGTCCAGTAAAGATGACCATAATCAGCCCTTGAGGTAGTGACGACCGCGATTTTGCGGGTTGAAAAATGTTTCGACGGTTTGGACATTAAATTTCGGAACGCTGCCAATTCACATTATAGAACTTTTTTCCGTTATTGTTCGACGGTAAAATCGGGCAGCCGCAAACTTGCATAAATTTTGCCCGTAAATTTTGACCGACTTCAAACCTGCAAACGTCGCGCCGCCCGTCTCAGCCGGGTAATCCCAACATCAATTTTTCTGTGACAATCAACAAATAGTTGAACCTCAAAGCAAGTGAACGAGGATAAAATTGTATTTAACCCGCGTCAATCCAGCATCGGATTTTCCTATATTTTGATTTATGTAGGAAGTTTGGATTTATGATTCAAGAGTTGCTTTCGATGAACAGTGAACTTCAGTAAATTTTTGAATTGATAAGTTTGAGTGCTTTAGGCGAATTTTAGCTGCTGTTTTATCGCTCATTCTGCCAGGAAAAGGTCGGGAATGATTAACAGGTAGTGTGAGAATGAGCGGTTGAATGGAACACCGGACGAGCAGCCCTAATGAAATGACACGAAAAATATGCGGCGCGGCGAAAAGCCTGCCCAAATATTGTAAAAAGCTCTAGGTGGTGCTGAATTCCCGATTGAATAAAAAAGTCGAAGCTGCAAATAAGACTACTTTTTTTGTTCATCCGGCGCACCGGAAAATGGCAGTTGAATCGCCAGATCGAGCCAACGCTTTTGCACTTCGATGTAATTATTGACCGCTTGCTGCGCGAAATCCACCAGGGCTGAGGTCGGCGACGAATCATCAATCTTCAAAGTGTCTTTCATCGCGTTGACGAGCTGAGTATTTTGCCGGGTGACGAAATCGAGCCAGGAGTTACGCATTTTAACGAGCGATTCGATACCTTGATTCGCGCTTTTTTTTGACGATTCCGGATTGATGTCTGAAAAATTAGTATTGGATTGAATAGCTTGCAGGACTTGCTCGCTTTGTTGGACGGCGATTTCCGACCAGCGTTTTTGCGCTTCGATAAATCCTTCAATTCCTTGCTTAAACCAATCCGACAATGCTTCGGTCGGCGCAGTTTGCCGCATCGCGGACATTTTATTGACGGTTTCGATGAGCATTGCGTTTTGCTGAGAAGCGTTTTCAAACCACGTTTTTTGCGCTTCGACGAGTTGATTCAAAACCGTCTGCGCCCAATCTGCCGACGGCGGATTAGATGATTTCTCTTTTTTGGGAGCCGTCTGTTTTTTTGTGTTCCCGGAAGCTCCGGCGTTTTTTTGTTTGGTAGATTTTGCGTCAGCCATATATTTTACACTCCGCGATTTTGAAATGGTTTAAAATGGAAAGAAGTCTGGAGTTTATAGCACTCCAGACTTCCAAGTCAAAATATCGGCGAATTATTTGGTCGCCTGTTTAGCCTGCGCCGCCGCGTTATCAACGATTTCCGCGCCGCCCGCGACGACATTGTTCATCGTATTTTTAACGGTCTCGCCCGTCGAGTTGATCGTTCGTTCGCCGGTATTGGAGAAAAGGTTGATCCATTGGCGATTGATTTTGGAGATATTGTCGAAGTAGTTTCTGGCAACATTGACACCGCTTTCCTGCGCGTCCAGCCCGACTTGAACCATATTCTGCATATAGCCGTTGGCGACTTCCGCCGTTTTCACCGTGCTTTCAAAAACCGCGTTCGCCGTTTTCTGTGAAAGCTCAATCGCTGAATTAACACTTTCGATGGTTTGTCCCGTTACTTCCTGCGTCGTTTGTTTGGTATCTTGTTTCATATTAAAAATCTCCTGAATATTTTTGCCGTTAAAATTTTATTGGTCAGACCGTGATTGTTTTCCGGCTGACAAATCCGATACTAAACTTTGAAATCAGTCTTGTCAAGTTTTATTTCGCATTTGCGAGATAAATTTCAAACAAGCAAAAACCTATATTTGTTGAGCAAATTTAGAATAGTTATTTTTTAGTCAAATTATGCGTCAATATCTTGATAAAATTTACGCTTTCGCAGCAAAAAATCTATCAAGTAGAATCAACTGATTTAAAAAGTTATCGTCGTTTATGCTGTGATTGTAGTATTCTGAATAAATTATGGTGAAAAAAAAGAAAGAGCCGACCGACCGCATAGTCGTTAAGCGTTACGGCAACCGCCGACTTTATAATACGGAAACGCGCGGTTACGTCAATTATCAGGATTTAATCAAGCTGGCGCGGGCGGGCGACGATTTTCAGGTGATTGATTCCAAAACGAAAGAGGACGTGACCAAAGCCGTTTTAATCCAATTGATTTTGGAAGAAGAAAAAAATAATCACAACATTCTGCCGACCCCTTTTCTGTTTCAGCTTTTACGTTCAAACGAAGAATCGCTTCAGGATTTTTTCAAAAACCATCTGACGACGAGCCTCGCCGCCTATATGAAAACCAAAGAGGAATTCGACAAACGCTTTCGCAGCGTGCTGGAAATGACGATTCCAAACGCCCAATCGTGGGAAAAGCTGATTCCCGGCGCAGAGATGATGCGGGAACTTTTGACCGGCAACAAAAACAAGGAAGATGCCGAATAAAAATTGTTTTATTCAGCGCGAATTTATCTGTAAACTGATATTACGGAGTAGAGTATAAGTGTTTTGTGTTCAATAAATTACCAGAATATTTGCGGCAAAAGTAGATTGGCAATAATTGGAATTTTTAGTATTTGTGATTCTATAAGTTGTGCTATTTCAATATTTAGTATTTTCATATAAAAATCAGCGGCAATCTACTTTTGCTAAAACAATAGCTGTAATATATTGATGATAAGACGTTTAACTATCTTTGCGTAATATCAGTCATAAGTGAACGTCACGGGTTAAATTTGCGGAGTCAGGTTTTTCTAGAACGTCCGAAACGTCTCACCAGAAACCGATCACGCAGATGTTTCATACTCCATTTTGTAAATTTAACACGAATTTTTCACTCCGGTCTTTTATTCCACTGTCAATCGTGTTAGTTTGACTCTTATATTTAACTCCAGCGCAACATCAACTCGTCTCCGACAAACGATCTTTTTGTCTCAGAGTGACGAAAATAATTTACAAACGGGCGAACCTGGTGCTTTGTCACCGAAATTTTGATAATTAAAATGCGCGGGCGCGTTCAGAGTCCAAACGCGGAACGCACTTTGCCTTTTCCGCCGCGCTTCGCTCGAAGGAAAACACGCTGAAGCGTGGACTCTAAACTTTAAAAACTTAGGTGACAAAGCACTAGTGCCTAACTTAAAAAATAAGGAAACAAATAATGAAACCAATTCTGCGTTTTTCTACCGGCATCGGACTGATGCTTTTGATGTGTCTGTCGGTTTTTGCCCAATCGCAATCCACAACCGGATTGATTCAGGGCAACATCGCCGACCCGAACGGCGCGGCGGTGCAGGGCGCGACGGTGACGGTGAGCAACATCGAAACCGGATTTGAGCGAGTCGTCACCAGCAATTCCGACGGGTTTTTCAGTGCGCCGCTGCTGCCGCTCGGCAAATACCGCGTCTCGACCGAAGCCGCCAGCTTTACCAAATCCATTTTAGAAGGCATCGAGTTGAGCGTCGGTCAAACGCTGTCGCTGAAAATAGATCTGAAAATCGGCGGCGCGGTCGAAACCGTTGATGTCACGGCGGAAGGCGTTGGAGTCGAGACGAGCCGGACCGAATTAAACACTTTGCTGAATGAAACATCGGTTGAAAATTTACCGATCAGCCGCCGCGATTTCAGCAAATTCGTCCAGCTTACGCCGGGCGTTTCCATCGTCCAAGGTCCTGACGGCGATGAAATTACCATCAACGGGCAGAAAGGAATCCAGAACAATTTTTCGATTGACGGCGCGGATGCCAACAATCCGTTTTTCGGCGAACAGCGCGGCGGTCAGCGTCCGGCGTTCACGATCAGTCTCGAATCAATCAAAGAATTTCAAGTGATTCCGGTCGGCGCGTCGGCTGAATTCGGGCGCAGTTCCGGCGGCTTTATCAACGCTGTCACCAAATCGGGGACGAACGAATTCTCCGGTTCGGCTTTCGTCTTTTTCCGCAACCAGAAACTTTCAAGCCAAAATCCCGACGCGGTGCGGGCTAATCTGCCGACCGAAGATTTTCGCAACTACCAATTCGGCGGCAACGTCGGCGGACCGATCAAAAAAGACCGCGCTTTTTTCTTTGCCGCTTACGAACGCAACGACGGCAACAGCAGCAAACCGAACCGAATTGATCCGCGTTTGGTAACTATTTTTGCCACGCGGTTTAATTCGCCGGGCGAACAGGGAATCATCAATCGCACGAACATCGCCGACGTTTTGCTCGTCAAAGGCGATTTTCAAGTTAATCAAGACAATCTGCTGACCGTGCGCCACAATTTCAGCCGCGCCGAACAAGTCAACGGCACGTTTGATGTTCCGACGTGGGGCAGAAGTGCGAACGGGCGCGAGACGAACAATTCAAATTCGTTTATCACGCAGCTCGTAACGAATATCTCGCCGACGCTTTTGAACGAATTTCGCTTTCAATATGCCAAAGAAAACCGCCCGCGTTTTTACGACGGTCCCGATTTGCCTGACACGACCATCGGAACTTTCGACGGTTCGATTTCTTATCGTTTCGGTCGCCCGTTTTTCCTGCCCGTTCCGTCCGACGACGTGCGCCTTCAATTTACCGATAATTTCACGGTTATTCGCGGCAATCACACGGTTAAATTCGGCGCGGATTTCAACCGCGTGAGAATCTCGCAAACCTTCGTCGGATTCGCTCGCGGACGCTATATTTTCGCGGGCGGCACGATTGACCAGGCGATTCAGGGATTTCAAAACTATATTGCCAATGTTCCGGTCGGCAGCCGCGACGTGTCCGGTCTGGCTCTATATCTGCAATTCGCCCCGATTGGCAACCGCACCGTCGCCGAAGCCGGAACGCAGTCGTTCGTGCAGTTCGAGCCGGGCGTTTATATTCAGGACAACTGGCAAGTTAAGAAAAATTTGACGCTCAATCTCGGATTTCGATGGGAAGGACAATTTCAGCCCGATCCGATTACCGCGCCGCAAAACACGCGCTACGGACAATTTTTGAACGACTCGCGCTTTACGTCCGACGGCACGATTCCCGATTCGACCGACGGCTATCAGCCACGCGCCGGACTTTCCTATTCGCCCGGCGATGACGGCAAAACTGCGATTCGACTCGGAGCCGGATTGTATTTTGCGCGAGTTCCGGGCTTAATCATCGCCGGTCCCCGAAACACGGACGGCGTGATCGCCGGCAATATCTTCTTCGGCGGATTTTTGGCATTACCGCCGCCGGTCGGGATTAATCTGCCGCCGGCTGTCTTCCCCGTTTTTCCAAATATCGTTCCGACTACCGGATTCACGCCTTTTAATCCGGGTGTCGCGGTTTTTACGAGAAACTTTAAAAATCCGCGCACACTTCAATTAAGTGCCAGTTTCGAGCGCGAAATCGTCAAGAATTTGAATTTTTTAGTCGCTTATAATTACGCCCGAACAACCAATCTAACCGTTTTTGTTAATCGCAACGACTCAAGACTTTACAACGGCACGGCGATCTTTGAACGCCCCAACGGTTCGGGCATCGGTGAAATTCGTTCGACGGAAAGTTTCGGCAAATCGCTTTATCAGGGATTAACTTTTACGCTCAACAAGCGTTTCTCGAATCGCTTTCAGCTTCAGGCAAATTATCTGCTTTCGGTTGACAAATCAACCGACGACAACGAGCGCGATCCGTTCAGCTTCCGTTACGCCGACCCGCGCGATTTCGACGCGGAATACAATTACTCCGACCGCGACCAGCGTCACCGGTTCAATGCGTTCGCCACTTTCCAACTGCCGTATGACATTTCGGTCTCGCCGATTGTTCAATATCGTTCGGCGCAGCCGACTTCGGTCACGAATCGCGGCACGTTTCCGAACTTGATCAAACGCAACACGCTGCGGCTGAAAAACGAATTTTTCACTTTCGACGTGCGAACCTCGAAAACCTTCAAATTCACGGAAAAAGTTTCTTTGGAAGCGATTTTTGAAGCCTTCAACCTTTTCAATAATCGCAATCAGCGAAGCCTGCCGCGCCCGCTGACTTTTAATTTCGATGGCACGGTCAGTGCCGGATTCGGCGAACCGCGCCAGGCGCAAATCGGCTTGCGGCTTAAATTCTAGGTTTGAATCGTGAATTTTTTAGGAGAGCGGTAAATCACTTCGGATTTGCCGCTCTCTTTTATTTGGAGACCATTTCGACTAACATTTTTCGATGCGGCAAAAAACTCTCAATTCGGTCGGCGGCTTAAATTTGCTGCTCTGCACTGCCTTTTTTCTGGCGGGAATAGCGACGGTTCTGATCGGTCAGGTGCTGCCGATACTCGCCCGCAAACTGGAAATTAACGACCGCCAAGCCGGATATTTTTTTATCGCGCAATTTGCCGGTTCGCTCATCGGAACGCTTGCCTCGACCTGGTTTGCGCGTCGCCAACGCTTTCTACTCGCTAATGTTTTCGGCTGTCTTTTAATCGCCGCCGGTGTTTTGTTTTTAAATGCCGAAGCATATTTTCTATGTCTGTTCGGATTTGTTCTAAATGGCATTGGGATTGGTTTGACGCTGCCGGCAATCAACCTCCTGACGCTCGAAATCAATGCGGCGCGTCCGGCGGCGGCTCTCAATATCTTAAACTTTTTCTGGGGTGTCGGAGCGGTTTCGAGCCAGCCTTTTGTTGATTTCTTCAGTCGCGGAACCAGCATTTTCATCCCGACCGCCGTTCTTGCCGCCGCGTTTGCGATGATTGCCGTCATCGTCAACCTGATTCCGCGCCGAATCGAGCGCGAATCAAACGCGGATGAAGAAAGATCGGAAACGGTCGGCGCGCTGCCGATTTGGACAAACCCTTTAGCGTGGATGATTGCTTTTTTTAATTTTATTCACGTCGGTTTCGAGAGCGGAATGGGCGGCTGGCTGAACACTTACACCGGACGTTTGGAAAACGCGCCGACCGCCGGTTTGTTTTCGCCGATACTTTTATATTTTTTATTCTTCGTCGTCGGGCGCGGAATCGCACCGATTTTCCTGCGCTTTTTCAGCGAAAATAAATTGTTGTTGTTAAATTCGCTGACGGTTTTCATCGGAACCGCCGTGATTATTTACGCGCCGGACATTCGTCTGCTCAGCCTCGGCGCGGCAATTGCCGGTTTCGGCACGTCGTCAATCTTCCCGACCAACTTGTCCCGTTTCAGCCAAATTTTCGGTTCCGCCGCGACCAAACGCGCGACTCCGCTGTTTATCTGCGGAACGCTCGGCGCGGCTTTTACGACTTGGCTGGTCGGCTTCGCGTCTTTCTACTTCGGGAACCTGCGTTCGGGAATGTTTGTTTTACTGTTCAGCGGTCTAACGCTGATAATACTGCAAATTTTTTTAACGCGGCGCACAAACCGCCGCGAATTGGTCTCGGCGACTTAAGAATTTCAATGAAAAAGTCTAGGTCGGTGATTGAGCCAGAAATTGCGGCGCACGTCGCGCTTTGGTCTTTTGTTCAAAGGCGTAAGCGATCTTAATTAGCTGCGGCTCGGTGAAGGCGCGACCGAAAAAGCCGATTCCGGCGGGCAGCGCGTCAATGAAACCGGCGGGAACGGTGATATACGGATAACCGGCGACCGCCGCGATTGACCAGGTTGCGCCGCCGGCGGGCGCGGCGACGGCATCCAAATTGTCTTTGGCGATTACCGCGTCAATTCCCTTTTCCCGCGCCGCCTGTTTGATTCGATTGAGCGCATCGGTGTAAATTTTGTCGGTCAAATCGCCTTTGCTCTGCGACTGCTCGAATAATTCCTGCCCGAAAAGCGGCAGCTCCCGCGCTTTGTTTTCTGCGTTGTATTTTATTAAATCGGCAAGCGTTTGATACGCGCCGCCTCGTGCGGCGAGATATTTGTTCAAGTCGGTTTTGAATTCGTAGAGGAGAACGAGCAAACGGTCGTCGCTCATTTTCCCATAATCTTCGGTAAAATTAACATCAATCAAAGTCGCGCCGCCGCTTTTTAAAGTTTCCAAATTCAACTCAAACAACTCTTTCTGTTTGGCGTTAGTTCCGACGAACTGCTGCGCGATGCCGATTCTCATCCCGCGCAAACCGTCCGCGTTTAAGAATTTCGTGTAATCTTTTTCGCCTTTGGCACTGTCGGCGGTCGTCGCGTCGCGTCGGTCGCGCCCGATTAAAACACCGAGCAGCATCGCCGCGTCGGAGACGGTTCGCGCCATCGGTCCGGCGGTGTCCTGCGTGTGCGCGATAGGGATAATTCCGCTGCGCGAAATGAGTCCGAGCGTCGGTTTGATGCCGACCAAACCGTTGCGCGTCGCCGGACAGATAATCGAGCCGTTGGTTTCCGTGCCGACCCCGATTGCCGCCAGATTCGCCGAAATCGCCGCGCCCGTTCCGGCGGACGAACCGCACGGATTTTTATCCAGAATATACGGATTATTCGTTTGCCCGCCGCGCCCCGACCAACCGCTGATTGATTTGGTCGAGCGGAAATTCGCCCACTCGGACAAGTTGGTTTTGCCGATAATAACCGCGCCCGCTTTTCGCAACCGGGAAACGATAAACGCATCGCGTTCGGGCAGCGGCGCATCAACCAACGCCAGACTTCCGGCGGTCGTCTTCATCCGGTCGCGCGTGTCAATGTTGTCTTTGATTAAAATCGGGATGCCGTGCAGCATCGAACGCATTTTGCCGCGTTTGCGTTCCTTGTCCATTCGGTCGGCGATGGCGAGCGCGTCGGGGTTGATTTCGACGACGGAGTTTATTTTCGGGTCAATTTCCTTGATTTTACGCAGGTAACTTTCGACGAGCATCCGCGAAGAGTATTTGCCGGACTTCATTCCCGCCTGTAACTCGAACGCGGTCGTCTCGTTTAATTCGAGCGTCGTTTCAGCAAAAACATTTTCACCGGCGGTCGCCTTTTTCACCAGACCCAGCGCGGCAATGCCCGCCGCGCTCAACTTTAAAAACTCGCGCCGACTTGATTTTTCGTTTTTCATTCTTTTTCTCTCACCATCCTTTTGAATTATATCGTTCGCCTTCAAACATTACGCCGCTTCAAACTTCCGGCTTTTCACCCGACTGCCGAATTAAAACATTCAAACTCTAATTTTCAAAAAGCGACGGCTGATAATTTTCGTCAACGGGGCGGCTCACGGTTTTTTCGTTGATTTTGTTTTCCCGAGCATCGGTTGCAGCGTGAACGGCATAATTCGTTTATTTTAACAGATTACCGCGCCGTAAAAAAACCGTTTTTTCGATGCCGTAGCGATTTTCGAGCGCAAGATTTTATTTGTTCGGCGGCTTTCTTCCGGTCGCCTCAGCCCGCGTGACCGGCAACTTTAAGCAGGTGAACAGAAATATTGAGGTATTTTGCTTTGTTCAGAGTCCAAACTTTAGTTTGTCTTCGTCCGCCAGCGAAGCGCGGCGGAGACACGCTGAAGCGTGGACTCTAAACGAAAACCAAAACGTCGCATTACTTTTCCTCAGGTGCTTAACATCGAATTTTCAGCCTCTGGAATAAAATTACGAAACACAAATTTATCCGACTGAAACGCCGATGATGGCGCGGATCGAACCGTGATGTTAAATTTACCAGATGGATTCTTCGGACAAATACAGCCTGCTCGAATTTCTTTTGTTCCCGCCGACCCGTCTGAATGAGTCGCGGTTAAAGACGAGTCTGCGCGGCAAAACCGTGCTGATTACCGGCGCGAGTTTCGGCATCGGCGAGTGTCTGGCGCATAAATTAGCCGAGTGCGACGCGCATTTGATTTTGGTGGCGAGAACGGCGGAAAAGCTGGAACAGATGAAAATCGAAATCGAAGCCAAAGGCGGAAAAGTCAGCGTCTATCCAACCGATTTGACGCAGCCCGAAAGCGTTCAGGCACTTTTAACCGAATTACGGAGATTGCCCGGCGGCATTGATATTATCGTCAGTAACGCCGGACGCTCGATTCGCCGTCCGATTATGGAATCTTTGGATCGCTTCCACGATTTTACGCGCACGATGGCGATCAATTATTTCGGTCCGGTGCAGTTGCTGCTCGCTCTGATACCGATTTTGAAAAAAAATCAAGGTCAAATCATCAATGTTTCCGCCGTCAATGTGCTGCTCGTTCCGGCTCCGTTCTGGGCGGCGTATCAGGCATCGAAAACCGCTTTTGACCAATGGTTCCGGTGCGTCGCGCCGGAAATCAACGCGCTCGGCGTGCGGACGAGTTCGATTTATCTGCCGCTCGTCAGAACGCGGATGATCGCGCCGACCGCCGAATATAAAAATATGCCGGCGATGGCTCCGCCGCACGCGGCGCGGAAAATCTGCCAGTCAATTTACACCGGCAAAAAATTCTACGCGCCGTGGTGGTTGATTTTCGGGCAGTTGAGTTCGGTTATTTTCCGCCGCCCGTGGGAGTCGCTGATGCCGCATTTCCTCAAAAAGAAAACTGCGCCGCCTAACGAAAACAATCAGCCGTTAGAAAAATAAAACTGTGGTTGATAAAACGGCGCGGGAGCGACAAATATCCGTTCATCTCAAATAACTGATGTTACGCAAAACGAGAAAAACGACTGGAGCGCAATCCGTCCCGGTTGCCATTGAGCATCGCTTCGGTGCGAAAAAAAATACTCGCTGCGATGAAAGCTTAAAGCCGTCGCCAGGCTTTTTCGCGCTCACGCGCTCAATGCAACCGGGACGGATTGCGCTCCAGTCACTTGCGTAACATCAGCCAAATAATGAAAACTGACGTTGTTTATGCTTAAACTACTGAAAAAACTTTACGCCATCCGACTTTTATCGCCCGCCGGTTTATTTTATTTGACCGGCGCAATTTTGATCGAAGGCATCAATTTGATGACTCTGCTGCGAACGGCGGCGAAACTCCACGCTGAAAAAATCGCCTTTGCCGATGAAAAAGAGGAAATCAGTTATCGGGATTTATACGCGCAGTCGCAAAGATTCGCCGTCGTTTTGCAAAGCGAATACAATCTGCGGGCGAAACAGAAAACGGCGTTGATATGCCGCAATCATATTTCCTTGATTCGCTCACTCTTCGCCGTCTCGCGGCTCGGCTCGGACATTTATCTGCTGAACCCGGAGATGAGTTCCGCCCAATTCGCCGCGTTAAATGATCGGCATTCTTTTGATTTTTTGATTTACGACGCGGAAGCCGCCGATTTGGTGAGCGATTCGCACTTTGAAGCCAAATCAATCATCGCTTACGCCGCCGATTCTCCGTCGGTTGACCGTGCGGCGAAAACCCAATCAGCGCAAGTTTCTAAAATCGTCAAAACCTATTCGAGCAATATCGTCGTGCTGACCGGCGGCACGACCGGAACGCCGAAAACCGCCAAACGCCAAGCCTCAATTTTCAATTTTCTCAATCCGTTTTTCGCCCTCCTGACCGAACTAAATCTCGATGCCTATGAAAGAGTCTACGTCGCCACGCCGGTTTATCACGGTTTCGGAGTCGCCGCCGTTTTTATCGGGTTGATCGTGGGCAGCAAAATGTATTTGGTAACGCGCTTTGACGCGCCGAAAGGCTGCGCTTTGGTCGAAAAAAATCAGATTGAAGTCGTGACGCTGGTTCCGCTGATGCTGCAAAGAATGTTGACTCAAAATGCAGACAGCTTAAAATCGCTCGCCTGCGTCGTCTGCGGCGGCGCACCGCTGAACCCGACTCTGGTTGAGGAAACCTTTGATAAATTGGGCGAGGTTTTGTTTAATCTTTACGGAACTTCGGAGGCGGGCTTTTCCGTGATGGCGACTCCCGCCGATTTGCGTTATTCGTCAAACACCGTCGGCAAACCGATTCAGGGCTTGAAGTTAAAGATTTTGGACGAGAACGATGTCGAGACGGACACCAAATCAACCGGCAGAATTTTTATCAAAAGCAGTTGGTCGGTCAAAGATACCGGCAACAACTGGATCGAGACCGGCGATTTGGGTTATCGGGACGAACTCGGATTTTACTTTCTCTGCGGCAGAAACGACGAGATGGTCGTCTCCGGCGGCGAAAAAGTTTATCCGGTCGAACTCGAAAATGTTTTGATCAAACACGCGGAAATTAAACAAGTCGCGGTCATCGGCATCCCCGACGCAGATTTCGGGCAGCGGTTAAAGGCTTTTATCGTTCCATCAACAGGCAGCCAACTTAATCAAAAAGAAATTACCGAGTGGCTCGCCAGCCGCGTCGCTAGATTTCAGATGCCGGTCAGCGTCGTATTTTTAGAAGATTTGCCCGTCACTTCCATCGGGAAAATCAATAAGAAAATGTTATCTTAAACGGCGGCGTTTTCGTATTTGCTTTTATTTCGTTCTTCTAATCACATCTTGAATAAGTCAATTTTTGTTTATCAATTAGCTCTGCTTTCAAACAAGCGATTGGCGATCACGCGATAGACCTGTGGATTGATAACTAATCCGACGTGCGTTCCCGAAACTTTATAATTGTTTGCCGGTTCGGTGTCAACGCACACTTTCCAGTCAACGATGCCGTCGGTTTCCGTATAGACGGCGGTTTGCAGAACGCTTTTCGGAAAGCCGGAATCCCAAGCCTTGACGGTTTCGCAATCGCAGCCGCCGGTAAAGCATTGCGGGCGTTCGCTACCGGTTTCACGCAAAATGCGGGCGCGAACCTGTTCCGCCGTTTTCATCACCATCGGATGCGAGCGAATGCCGCGAAAGGGGGAACCGAGCGCGATCACCGAACTGACGATCTCCGGGCGTTGGACGGCAGCCGAACGCGCTAAAATTCCGCCCAGACTGTGACCGATTAAGTGAACCGATTTGCCGGTTTTATCTTCGGCTTTTTCAATCGTCGCCACCAATTTTTTACCGAGCTTGTCGAGACAGTCGGCGTTCCAGCCGATGCCGGACATATACGGTTTGTAACCGATGCGCCAGAGCCAGAAATAAAGCTCCGTCATATAATAATCGGTTCCCATAAAACCGGGAATCAAAACCACCGCTGAACCGTCGCCGCGTTTCGCCCCGAAACCGTAATAAATCGCCGATGCGCGCAGAGCTACCCAATCAATTCCCCATAACGCCTCGCGCAAAATCGGTCGTTTGGCTGGTCGGCTGTCTTTGTGTGTGTAACTCCCGGTGTTCGTCATAATTTTTATTATCACTTATTCGGAGCCGTTCGCGCTAATTGTTTTTCGATTCGCACTCGATTTCGGTGTAGTTTTTTCCGTATTCGCAGACGATTCAGCCGGTTTTGCCTCGGCTGGCGGTTTGGTTCGTTTCGCGCGGTTTGCCGTTGCCGGCGGTTTGTCTTTAGAGATTTTCGCCGTTGACGGTTTGGTTTTTTTCGCCGTTTGCGGCTTGACTGTTTTGGCAGTTTGCGGCTTGACTGTTTTGGTCGCCGGCGGCTTTGTTTCGGCAGCGGTTCGCGGTGCGGTTTTTTTGATCGGCGGCGCATCGGTTTTCTCGACTCCCGCCGCTTTTAATAATTCGGCGAAAGATTCATTCAAAAAATCTCGGAGCCGTTCGACATCAGGCATCGCCTGCACATCGGCGGTTAAACCGAACGTGATTTTCTGATCGTAAGTTAAAATCGCGCAGCCGCAGCCGACGACGTAGCCGACCGGAACATACGGATAATAGCCGAGCATTTTTACGCCGAGCGTGTAAAGCGGCACTTGCGGACCGGGAACATTGGTCGCCACCATATTAACGGCGGGCATCGGCATCGCCGCCAGCGCACCGGCGAGAGCCTGCACCGGCGCGGGCAAAACGCCCATCAGAGCCGAAAATAAACTGACACCTTCCGCCACGCGCCCGCCTTTGAGCGCGGCGGTTTTCCGGTGTATGTGGTGAAAGCGTTCCGCCGGATCGGGCAAATCGAGCGGAATCTCGACGGGCAAAATCGAAACGAGATTGCCGAGTGCGCCGTGCTGATCGTCCTGCCGCAAGCTGACCGGAACCATAAATCTGACGCTCCGATTTGCCGTCGCCTGTCCGTGACTTTCGACGTATTTGGCAACCGCGCCCGACAAAATCGTCAACGCCGCATCATTGACCGTTCCGCCCAACGCGGCGCGAATCGCGCGGACATCGGCGAAAGAAAACTCGCTCCAAACAAGCCGCCGTTCGCCCGAACATTGCCGGTTGAACGGCAAAATCGTCGCCGGAGTCGCCATTCCCGGCAAATCGCCGCCGATTTTGGTCATCGCGTCGCGCGTCGGCTGTTCGATAAAGGCTTGCGTCAAATTCAGCAAACCGTTTTGGAATTCCATCCAGCGATTCATTCCTTCTTCCATTCCGCCGAGCAACGAATCGAAAAATTGGCGCGTCGGATCGAGCCGTGCGGTGCGCGTCGGTTCGGTCGCCGGTTTGATCGGAATTTTAATTTCAGGCGAAATGTCTAAAATAATTTTTATCAAATCAATGCCGGAAATTCCGTCCACCATACAATGATGAATGCGGGCGATCATCGCCGTTCTGCCGCCTTCCAAACCGTAGACCCAGAAAATATCCCAGAGCGGTTTGTCGCGCTCCATCACGGGCGTAAAAATCCTGCTCGACAACTCGACTAATTCCTGTTCGCCGCCCGGCGCGTCAATTTGAAGTTTGAAAATATGCTTCCGAATATCAAAATGCGGGTCGGATTCCCACGTCGGATGCGCCATATTAAACGGATCGAATTTAACAACTTGCTGATAACGCGGAATGAGGTGCATTTTGGCATCCATCATCGCTATAAAATCCTCAAACGGGACTTCGCCTTCAAAAAGATGAACGCTGCCGATGTGCATCGGTGCTTCTTTTTTCTCAAAGTATAGAAAACTTGCGTCGGTGGTCGTCAAGCGGCGGTTTAGTGTTTTAGACATAATTTTTTCTTAAGCGGACTGCATTGCTAATTCCTCCGCAAATTTTTCGATCCAATTTCGCTGTCCGTCGGTTTCCGGCACTTCCAAACCGCGAATTTCGCTTAATTGCTGAAAAGCATTATCTGGACTGATCCCGAACAAAACCATCAAAGCCGCCGCCATCAAAGCCGAACGCCCGATGCTTTGACGACAGTGAATCCCGATGTTTTTTCCTTTACCGAGCAGCATTTTTAGTTTGTTCAATAATTTGAGCAGCTCATTTTTGGAGACCGGAACGCGGCGGTCGGCAATCGGGAATGAAAAAAACGAAATATTATTCGCCTCACAAAATTCGGCTTCGCGGGCGAGTTCAAACGCCTCGTTTTCGTCCGCTTCGAGCAGCGAAACAATCACGTCAAGATTTGCATCGCCCCACGCCGCCGCTTCGTCCTCAAGCCATTCGCCGCCGCGCGGTCGCGGCACGATGGCGATGCGTCCCGGATATTTTTCTTTTGTCCAATAAACTTTAGCTTGCATTTTTCTAGTTTATTCTCTCCCAAATTTCTCGAGGCAAAGCGTCAACGTCAACGCCGCGTTCGCGCAAGATTATGATGCGGTGATGTCCGTCCATTATTGTTCCGTCCGTTTGCGTTTTCAATGCGCCGACTTTTCCCGGTTCGAGCGATTCGATCAATTCTTCGGTTGAGAGTTGGCGAAATTGCTCAAGTTTTAATTGAATCAAAGAACTTTCAGAGTGCAAAGATTTTAACGGCGATGGTTGATTCATTATACATCAAATTCGGCGTTAATTAGATGCCCAAACATCAAGCCGATAGCGATTCTGCGCGGTCAATTCGTTCAGCCAACTTTCGGCTTCGGCGACGCTTCCGCCGGTCTTTTCCGTGTAGATTGCGGCAAAAGTGCGCCGAACATCGGGAGCCATCCGGCTGGCATCGCCGCAGACATAAATCATCGCGCCCGCTTCGAGCATTTTCCAAACTTCGTCGCGGCGGACGTAAATTTCGTTTTGGACGTAGCATTTTTCCTGTCCTTCGACGCGCGAAAAACTGGTTAATAATTGGACGATTTTTTGTCGCTCAAACTCGCGCAATTCGTCTTCGTAAATAAAATCCTGGTTTGGATGGCGGCAGCCGAAAAATAAAATCGCTTCGCCGATTTCTACGCCCTGCGTTTTCAGTTGAGCGCGTTCCTGCAAAAAGCCGCGAAACGGCGCGATGCCGGTTCCGGGTCCGACCATAATTAGCGGCGTGGTCGCGTCGTCCGGCAGACCGAACACCGCTTTCGTATCTTTGACGAAGGCGTAAATCTGACTCGCCTCAACTTTGCGGGCGAGATAATTGGTGCAAACGCCTTGATAAGTTCCGTTCCCGGAACGCGCCGGACTTTCGACGACGGCGACCGTGATACTGGTCAGTTGCGGATTTTCGAGCGGCGACGACGAAATCGAATAATAACGCGGACGCAGCGGCGGCAGCGTTTCAAGATAAATTTCAAACGGCAAATCACACGCCGGATATTCTTCCAATAAATCCAAAACCGATTTTCTCGTATCCAAAATTTCTTCGCGGTAACGCGCCGCCGTCTGTTCGTCATCGCCGGTCAGCGCGAGCATTTGAATTTTGTGCGGCGGGCAATCGGTGTATTCGGCAAGCGTTTTAATTTGGGCGCGAGTGGCGACTTCCTGCAATTCGACGTAATCGCGCAAAAGACGATAAACGGAAATCGTCTGCTCGACCGGCAGAAAGGTTTTGCGGTTCGCCTGTTTCCGCAGACGAATATATGTTTCGCGCTCGAAACCAAATCGGGCGGCGACCCGTTCGATTAAAATTTCACTGTTTTGCGGAATCACGCCGAGATGATCGCCGACATTGTAAGAAAGATTTTCGGGCAGTTCGAGTTCGATGTGGCGCGTCGAGCGTTCCGACGAATGCTCGCCGGTTTTCCGGTGCAGTTCCCGATTGGTCAGGACGCGCAAAGGTTCTGCGCCAAACGAATCAACAAAACCGCTCATTTGTGCGCCCGTGACGATTTCGAGTTTATAAAGCTGTTTTGAGCCTTCGTCAATCTCGAATTGCAGATTCAGTTCCTTACCGACGAGTTTTCGCAACGGCTGATACCAATTTTGAAACTGCCCTTCAAAATCGTCGCGGGCATCGCCTTCGCCGTGCGCGTAAAGCCGTTTCGCGCCAAGTTCCGCCAGCCGTTCGTCAATGTAACGCGGCACGGCTTGAAAAGTCGAAGCCCAATCCCGATTGCCGCAGCCGAAAACCGCGTAAGTCACGCCCGCGAGCGATTCGCCCGAATCTTTCAGCCAATCATAAAACTGCGCGGCATTGTCCGGCGGCGAACCATTATAAGATGAAGTTGAAATAAATGTCAGCCCGTCTTTCGGCAATCGTCCGGCGTAATCGTCGAGCGCGGCGATTTTAACGGAAAATCCGTTTTCTTCCGCGTCCTGTGCGATGCGGCGGGCGATCTCTTCCGCCGTTCCCATATTCGAGCCGTATAAAACCAGTAAAGGCGTTTTATGTAATTGTGGATTGCGGATTGCAGATTGCGGAATTTGTTCGCGTAAATTGTCATTCGACTTCGGCGATTCGTAATTCGTAATTCGTAATTCGTAATTCGCTTTTTCTTTGGCTGGGCGCAGTCGAACTTTGATCTTCAAACCGTCGGGCTTCATCGTCAGCGTTTCTTTGATTTTTAAATCAGTGTAGTTGGTGTGATTGAGCAATTCAAAACGCTGCAAAATCATTCCGATCACGAGCGTCGCTTCCTGCATCGCAAATTGTCGTCCGATGCAGGCGCGCTGACCGTTGCCGAAAGGTTTGTAGGCATTCGGCGGCAAGGCGGCTTCGCGTTCGGGCGTGAAATTGTCGGGATTAAAAATCTCCGCGTCCGCGCCCCAAACCGATTTATCGCGGTGCAGCATCGGCAGTAAAACATTGATTTGATGCGTGCGTTTAATTTTGTATTTGCCGCCGAGCAGCGTGTCTTCGTAAGGCACGAGCGCGAACGCCGGAGCGGTCGGGAAAAGGCGCAGCGTTTCCTTCAAAATCTGCGCGATATAAGTTAATTGATTGACTTGCGAATATGTCGGCTGACGCGCCAAATCGCGCCCCAAAACGCGGTCAACTTCTTCGTAAGCCCGCGCCAGCACGTCGGGATTTTTCAGCAGTTCGTAAATCACAAACGACAGCAAACCGCTCGTCGTTTCGTGTCCGGCGATCAGAAAAGTGATGACCTGATAACGAATGTTCAAATCGTCCAGCCGCTCGCCGGTTTTTTTGTCAACGCCGGTCAGCATATAACTCAACAAATCGGCTTTGTCAGATGCGTCTTCGCCGCTCGCCCGCCGGTCTTTGATAATGCGGTCAACGATTTCGTTCATTCCGCGCACGTCCGTCTGAAAATTGCGGTCGCGTTTGTGCTGCACCATTTTCTCCAGCGGCATATCGCGCAATTCGTCCATCGAAGTCGAAAGTGCGTTCGCCATTTGGCTGACGAACGGATGTTCCGCGTCGTGATAAAACGAATTAAAACGATAACCGAAACCGCACAAGCCGATGGTGTCAACGGTCAGGCTGGTCATATCGCGCACGACATCAATTTCGTCGTCGGCGTTCAGCCTTTGCCATTTGGAAACCATCTGTTCGGCGATGTCGAGCATCATCGGATGATAACCCTGCATCGCTTTGTGGCTAAAATTCGGCAGTAGAATGTTGTGCGCTTTCGACCAATTCGGTTCCTGAGTTTTGGCGGTAAAAAGTCCGTCGCCCGCAAACCTTCGCACCAGTCCGAGTGCGCCGCGAATCGTTTTATCAAATCGTTTTTCGTCGGATAATTCGTCAACCAAATCCGCGCCGGACACGATAATCACGACGCGCTGGCGAAAAACCATCCGGTAAATCGGACCGTATTCGCGGGCGAGCCGAATCATATCCTGCACCGGCTCGCCCGCGCTTAAGTCGAGCATATTGCCGAGCAGAAATTTTTGCGGCGGTTGCGGAATGCGTTCAATCATAAGTTAAGTTCAAGGTTCCAGGTTCAAGGTTCAAAGGTTCAAAGTCTGAATTTGAACCTTTGAACCTTGAACCTGGAACCTTCTTCAAATGGTTAAACCCGTGACATCATAAGTCATCACGACCAAATCGTTCGTGCGGTTGTTGCGGTCAATGACAAAATCGGCGAGTAAGGCTTCAGCGTTAAAGCCTAAACGCTCGAAAACGGCAATCGCGCTTTTTTGTCCGGCAGCCATTCGCGCCACAATTTTCTGCAAACCGTATTCTTCGGCGACGCGGAAAATCTCGCTTGCCAACAGATTTCCCAAACCGAGACCGCGCGCGTCGGGGCTAATCAGCAATTGAATCTCGCCGAGATGTCTGGTCCACGTCAGATTGTTGCGAATCAAAGTTCCGTGTCCGAGAAGTTTCCCATTCGCTTCGGCAAAAATCGTCACGACGCGATTCGTCTGCAAATCGCGCGTCCAGGCATCCACCGCTTCCGGTTCGGTGATGTCCACCGATAGAAACAGCAAATCGTCGGTCGGCAGCGAACGTGCAAAATCGAGCAGCGCGTCACGGTCGGCGGGCTGCATCAAACGCAGGGTGATTTGCTGCCCTTTGAGAGTCGTCGTCCACGGATAACTTTTTTTTGAAACTGATGTTTTAGCCATTAATTCTCCAATATGTTTTTTATTTCTGATCGTCACGGACAGCATTTCCAGGAATTATTCATAACCTCGAATGCGGTAAGTATCAAGATAATTCGATTGTCAATTATAAATTTTCCATTGTAAATTGCTTTAAGCAGAAACGTATTTTATCTGCTCATCAATGAACAATTGAAAATTTACAATTGGTAATCACCCGAGCAAAAGTAATGAAGCATTTTGCTTTGTTCAGAGTCCACGCTTGAGCGTGTCTTCCGCCGGCGAAGCGCGGCGAAAACGCAAAGTGCGTTCCGCGTTTGGACTCCGAACTTTTCAAAATACCTTGAAACTTTTGCTTACCTGCTTATAACGCATCGCTTCAAGAAAGACGCGATGCTTATCAAATCAACCGTGTTTCGATTAACTATCAAGCACAGCAAAACCAACTTCCCGAAATAAAAGTTACCAATCCTGAGTATAAAGAAATTCATTCGCAGGTTTTGCAGAATGTTCTGAAACGCTGTGAACGCGCTTTTGACGGATTCTTTCGCCGCATCAAAGCAAGGCAAACCGCCGGATTTCCTCGCTTCAAAGGCAAACACCGTTACGATTCGTTTTGTTATCCGCAAACAGGATTCTCTTTGACGGGCGATAAATTGACGCTCTCGAAAATCGGCAAAGTCAAAATCAAACTTTCGCGTAATGTTGTCGGAAAGGTAAAAACCTGCACAATCAATAAGGAAATTGAGCATTGGTTTGTGATTTTCACGGTTGAAACTTCTGCCGAACCACTTGAGAAAACAGGTAAACAAATCGGCATTGACGTTGGCATTGAAAATTTCGCTACACTTTCGGACGGCACACAGATTGATAATTGGAAGTATTACGAATCTTCGCAAAAACAACTTCGCAGAGCGCAAAGAAGCGTTGCCCGAAAGAAAAAAGGCGGACAAAATCGAAAGAAAGCTATTCTGAAACTGCGTAAAATTCATCAGCAAATCAAAAATCGCCGTGCCGATTTTCAGCACAAACTTCCGACGCATCTGGTCAAAGGGTTTGACCTTATCGCCATCGAAAAACTTTCCATTCTCGGATTGTCGAGAGGAATTTTGAGCAAGCAATGTCGTGATGTTAGTTGGAGTTCCTTCTTTGGAATGTTGCGCTATAAAGCTGAAAATGCTGATAAGCGACTGATTGAAGTAAATCCAGCCTACACATCTCAAACCTGCATTTGCGGAAATAGAGAGAAAAAATCTCTTTCGCAAAGGCAGCATAATTGTTTGAAATGTGGTTACTCTAATCATCGTGATATTGTTGCGTCCGAAATAATTGTTGAGGCTGGACTAGCCTCGTTAGCGCAAACTAAAGCCGTTGGGCTATGAGTTGCTAAAGAATCCACTTCCAATTTGCTTTGAAATTGGTGGTGGAGTGTCAATTGATGTGTTTGAGATCGGATGTAAATCTGTCAATCATTCAAAATTACAAATCTTTCCTTCCTGCCGTGCCGTCGAAATAGCTTTTGATTTTCGGGAAGATGTGCGTCGAAACTTTGCGCCCCAATTCCAAACCGGCGATGTTGTCGGCTTGGATGTGATAGCCGCCCATCACCCGCGAAAGTCCAGCCATTTCCGCCGTCGCCGAAAACGTCGGCAGCTTTAAGATGATCGTGCCGTCACCCGCTATTTTATCGCCCGGTTTGCCGTCGTAGCTTTGTTTGATTTCGCACGAAATTCCCGGTTCGGTTAATTCGCCCGGATGTCTGGTGTCAGTCGCGCCGAAAAAGTCGCTGCCGGTGAAAAGTTCTAAGGTTTTCGCGCTCGCCGCGCTGACCGCGCTGTGACCGGAAACGTAGCCGGGAAACGGCGGCGTGATAAACGACGGAGGCGAATATGGATGCCAGTCTTCGGCGCGAACCATCGTCACGCCTTTGCCCGCGCCGCTCCAGCCGCGCACCATTTGGTCTTTGTAATAATGGCGAACCAGCGTCCACGGTCGCGCCGAATCATAAAAGCGTTTGGCTTCCCAAGCGGCGATAAAGGCATCGAACGCCGTCACGCCGACCGCGAAATACATTTTGACATCTTTATCAACGTCGTTTTTATCGCGCAGTGAAACGGCTTGCGCGAATTTCAGCCAGTGTCCCGATTGTCCGGTCGAACGCGGTCCGTCGCGCATAAATTCAACGACGGCTTTTTGTTCGAGCGAAAGACTGCCGTTATACATCAGCACTTCGTCAACTTCTTTTTTCATTTCGTCCGAGCCGGTTTTCGGCGGCGGCGGCGGTCGAAACATATCGCTGCGCTCCAAACCGAACGGCTTGACGCGATACCAATGCGGCGTTAAAAACCCGGGCGTGGCTTTTTTGTCATCAGCGAGCGTGAATTCTATCGGCTGCCAGCAATCCGGGTCAATGATTTTGTTCCAAGGATTGACGGGACGATAAAAAGTGTAATCCGAATACGGTTTGCCGTTCGAGCCGAGTTCGTCGCCGAGTTGATTTGCGCCGTCGGTGTGGCGATATTCGAGCAATGCCGCCGTCGTCACATTAGCGATGCCCTGCGGTTTTGTAACATCGGTCGTCGCGTCGTTCGGATCAAATCCGCGCTGCCGCATCTGTTCGTCGAGCCAAGTTTTATCTTCGGGAAAAATATCGAGCATCGCGCGATAAGTGGCGTAAGCAATAGCGATGCGTTTATTTTGTTCAGTGCGCTCTTTTTTCGGACGACGCAATTTCCCGCCCAACCGTGTGCCGACCGCTTTTTCGTCGTAAGCTGCCCAAGCGTCATACATCGCCGTCGTGATAATCATCAGCATCCGAGAGCCGACCGTCGGGCGCGGTGAAACGCGGGTGTGTTCCCGCGCCGTCGCTTCGAGCGCGACATCGAGCCATTCATAAGCGGCAGACTTGGTTTGCTTGGATTCGGACGAAATCTCGGACGATTTCACTGTTTGCGCCCGCGTCGGCGAGACGAAATGCGGCGACAGAATCAGGCTCGTCAAACCGACTAAAAGCAACCACGCACCGCAAGATTGGTACTTTTTCATAATTTTAGTCGCGCCCGATGCCGAGCGCGTCCGCCACGCGGTTGATGTAGTTGAACCACGAAGCGATTAACGTAATCTGCAAAATCCCTTGGTCATCAAAGCCGACTTCGCGCAATTTTTCGTGATGTTTCGGCGAAATTTTCGTCGCGTCTTTCGTCAACTGCACGACGTATTCGCACATCACCGTTTCGGCTTCCGTGATCGGCGCGGTTTTATAATCCGTCCGCAGAGCCTTGATTAAATCGTCGTCCAAAGTTACGCGACGCAGAAACTCTGCGTGAGATTCCAGTCAGTAATGACAGTCGTTCGTCACCGAAACCATCGTCGCAATCATTTCGTGCTGCCGTCGTTTCAAAGGCAAATCCGGCGACATCAAAACGCTGAATTCGGCAAAAGCGTGAAACATCGCTTCGGGAATCAAAGTGTGCGACGCAATCACGGATTCGTCCGATTTGCTCGCTTTCGGCACGGGTTCGTTGTATTCCGACGGATACGAAGCCCGCAAATCCAGCATCATTTTCTGTAACTTTTCATCCGCTTCTGCAAACGGGACGGTTTTTATCCAAGCCATATTCGATTTGGGATTTTAGATTTTGGATTTCGGATTTGTTCTGAAAAGTAAATAATAGACGGGAATGCCGAGCAAAACAACCGCCGCGCCGAGAAATGACTGTTTCGGATTTTTCATCGCAATCATCAGCAAAACAACCGCCGTTACCAGCAGAAAGAAAATCGGTGTCAGCGGATAGAAAATCGTTTTGTAACCGCCGAATTCGCGCTTGTGAATTTTGAAAATTCCGGCGACGACCAAAGCGATAAATAAAACGACGACGAAGAAAAAATACGATAAAATCTGCTCGAAATTTCCCGCTAAAATCAAAATCGAGGCGAGAATGATTTGAATAATCGTCGCTCGGTGCGGCGTATTGAAACGCGGATGAGGCTCGCCGAACGATTTGAAAAACAGCTCGTCTTTTGCCATCGCGTAATAAACACGTGGCGAAACCATCAAATAGGCGACCAGCGTTCCGGTAACGGAAATGATGACTATAACCGCGAAAACGATGCCGCCGACTTTTCCGAATAACGCTTCCCCGGCTTGCGCCGCGAAAGTTTCGTCGCTCGTAACGTGCGTGATCGGAACGAGATAAAAGAAAACGGCGCTCGTCAAAATGTAAATTATCGTGATGGAGACGACACCGATTATCAGAGCCTTCGGCAAATTTCGTTCGGGATTTTCGATTTCTCCGGCGATGCGCGTAACTTCCCACCAACCGGCAAAAGCGAAAAACGCGCCGACGATGCCGCCCGCCAACGCGCCGAAAACGTCGGTCGGCACGGCGAAAAACGGCTGAAAATTATTCCAGTCGCCGAAGCCGCCCGTAAATCCGTAGAGAATAATAAAAAGCAGCGTTCCGATTTTCGTAACGGTCAGGACTTTCAAAAAATTCGCGCCGACTCTTGCGCCGAAGATATTTATCAAACCGACGACGACGATAATCGAAATCGCCAAAACCTGTTTTCCGAACGGCGAAATGTCAACCAAATATCCGGCATAACTCGCCAAACCGACACCGAAAATTGCCGTCAATCCCGGATCGAGAACCAGCAAAACCATCCAGCCGTAAAGAAACGCGCTCAACCTGCCGTAAATCTCGCGCAGATAAACGTAACTGCCGCCCGCTTCGGGAAATCGCGCCGCCATTTCGCCGTAACACAACGCGCCGCTCAACGTCATCAATCCGATCACAACCCAAATTACCAGCAGCCAAAATGGTGAGCCGACCGATTTCGCCATTCCCGCCGGAGTCAGAAAAATGCCGACCGCGATGACTTGCCCGACAATCAAAGCGACCGCCGTCCACAATCCGAATTGGGATTCAGCCGAGATACGGGTAAAAAGTCCCAATAGAAACTTGTAACTTATTGCATCTGCTTATCTTATCAAAGCTATTTTACATATTTCGGTAATCAATATGAAATATCGTTCACTTTGTCATAAAAGTTAGTTTCGATATAACAATTTCTCAAATCGGCTTCACTTGCCATTTCTTGATGCAGATTATCAATCTGCTTTTGTAAATGCCCCTCATCTTGGTAGGTAAAAGTTAGTTCGTAATCGTTGCGAGGTAGTTTTTTCATTTGATATTCTCTAAGCATAGACCATTCAATACTTTCTCTGACTTTTCCTTTTCCTCTGACAAATTTACTGTTATTTTCAATGCTCAAATAAAGCGTGATGATTTTGGTTTGCGGCTTTTCCTTTGGCGGCGGGATAATTTGACCTTTGAGTAAGCCGATCACGCTCGGGCGGGATATTTTCAATTCTCTGGCTATTTGCGAGTTATTGAGTCCTTCGGATTTTAACTCCAGAATCTTATCCAGTTTATGAGAAGCCGTTTTTGGTCTGCCGTGCGGTTTGCCTTTTTCGCGGGCGTTGGCGATTCCGGCTTTGACTCTTTCGCGGATTATATCTCGTTCAAATTCAGCGAAAGTTGAAAGCATTCCCGCCATTGCTCTGCCAGATGGAGTCGAGAAATCTAACGCTTCGGTAATCGAAACAAAGACAACTCCTAATTCCCGGAGTTCGTTAAGACTTGTAATCAGGTCGGCAAGGCTTCTGCCG
>JAJAZE010000437.1 GCA_026785925.1 Pyrinomonadaceae bacterium | reverse complement strand
CACATTTAAAAAGCGGAGATTTTATTTTTACGATTTTTTCTCGCTCTTTTTAGCTTGCTGCGGCGTGAGCGGCTCGATTTTGCCGTTTTTAACCGAGTTTCCGGCTTTGATGTCGGCGAGCGCGACTGTGAATTTATGGTCGCCGTCAATTTTCTTAAGCATTTCATTGAGCATCGCATCGTCGAGTTTCGCCGCGTCAATGCCGTAGCTTTCGAGTTCAGCGCGAAGATTTTCGGGCGTGTTCGTCTTGCGCTCGTAAACGTCCGGGTAAATTGACAGAATGCCGTTTTCGACGACTATCGAATCGTAATTGATGTCAACCGGAACGTCGCCTTTCAAATCAATCACTCGGCGGTCGGTGTTTTTGCGCGCCGCCGCGATTTCGTCTTTTGTAATGGAAAGATTACGCGCTCGCGAAATCATTTCGGTTATTTCGAACAAATCGTCGCGCAGAACGCGCACGCAGCCGTGCGAGACGAGATTGCCGATGTCGGTCGGCGCGGCGGCTTCGTGCAGCAGATAAGCCTGTCCGAGCGGGATTTTAATTTTGCCGAGCGGGTTGAGCGGGTCGTCCGCCGTGATTTTCTGATACGGCTCGACGTTCGGAGAATTTCGCACCCATTCGCTGTCGGGCGGAATCCAGTTCGGGTTCAAAATGATTTTGTCAGCCGAACGCATCCCGACCGGAATCGGATAATTTTTGCGCCCGACGCCGACGTAATACGATTTTATTTCCTTATCATTCTGCCAGAGCGTCATCGTAAACGCCGGGACATTAACGGTAATTCTGACATTGCCGTCGCCCGCTTTAAGCGCGGCGCGTTCGATGCGCCCGTTCGTCATTTTGTCCGACCGCGCGGATTCGTCCGTGTCGGCAGTTTGATTGTTTGCGTTCGAGTTTGAATTGTTTGAGTTTGAATTGTTTGAGTTTGCCGCCGCGTTTGCGTCGGTTTGCGCCGTTTCTTTACCGGCAATATTTTCCGCATCGCTGCGTTTTGCCAGCAATAAATGTTCGGTTTCCTTCGTCTCGCCGCTGGCGTATTTGACCCGCGCCCAGACTTCGCCGTTAAAATCTTCGGGAATCTTCAAATCCGCGACGAAACTGTCTTTCGTTCCTTCGGCGGGCGCGGTCAGCGTTTTGAGTTTCAGAGCGCGGTCTTCGGCGGTAACAGGCTGATAATAAAGCTCGACTTCTTTAGCGTCGGCGGCGCGAACGGTGAGTTTGAAATCGTCGCCGGTGATAAATTTATAATCGCCTTCGCCCGCCGCGACTGGCGCGGCTTCAATCAAAGGTTTGCCGGCGGCTGTCGTCGAATCGTTGGCGCTGTCTGTTGCTACGTTGGTCGTAACCGTCGTCGAATTCGGCGGCTGACAACCGACTAAGGCGAGCGCGAGCGGCGGCAAGCCCAGTATTAAATAATTTTTTATTTTCATTTGACCTTCCTTATTTTTATAACTTCCTGTTTCAAAAGTAAGTCAAACGAAAATTTAAAACATCGGTAGCAACACTCAAAGTTTTGAGTAAAATTACTTATAATTTTTCAAAGAGCGATTCGATTATCAATTTTTAGAATCAGTTTCGGCATCGCTCGAATCGTTTTCATTTTCGGCAAGCGGCGTGAGCAGACGCAGAGTGAGAAAGGTAATGAAACTTAAAATTAAGCCGATTTCGATGCGCTGAAACGTGTCCGACGCGCAGCAAATCAATCAAGGACAGCTTCCAATCAAACGAAAATGCGTCGTAGAGAAAATCCATAAATCAAATTATTTTATCCGGCGATTGGCAGCGAAACGGTAAATTTCGCGCCGCGTCCGGTTTTGTTCGCCGGACTTTCGGCGACGATTTCGCCGCCGATTTGTTTGACTAAATTTTGAACCAGATAAAGCCCCAAACCGATTCCGGCAGTTTCGTTGATATTGGCGCATTCGTCTGCGCCGGCAAATGATTCGTCGGTTGTTTCATTCGCTGTTTGAAGCGGTCGCCCGCGATAGAATTTTTCAAAAATATGCGGCAAATCCTGCGGCTGAATGCCGCAGCCGCTGTCGGTGATTTCAATAATAATTCGTTCGTCTTTCTCGCTCGCCGCGACGACGATTTCGCCGTCTTCAGTGGTGTATTTCATCGCGTTTTCAATCAGACTCGAAACGATTCGGCGCAACGCTCCGGCATCGGTCAAAGCAGGCGGCAAATCGTTTTCCGGTAAATTCAAGTTTAGTTTCAGCCGCCGCGCGTTCGCGGTTTTCGCGTGCGCTTCGATTGCTTCGCGCAGAATTTTGACGACATCGGTCGACGCGCGCGAAATTTTATACGCGCCCGATTCGATGCGCGATAAATTCAGCAAATTCTGGACGAAATCAATTTGCCGGTCGCATTCTTCGGCGATGGTTGCGAGAAATTCTTCGCGTTCGACGCCTGAAATTTTATTGCGCTGCAAAACTCTCGTTAAAGTTTTAATCGTCGTCAAAGGCGTGCGAAGTTCGTGCGACACGCTCGAAACGAATTCCGATTTCAAGCGGTCGAGCGTTTTTAATTCTTCTTCCCGAAAAGCTATTTCCCGTGCCATTTGATTAAAAGTCGTTCCTAATTCGCCGATTGAGCCGCCGCCCGTGATTTCCGCCCGCGCAGTTAAATCGCCCCCGCCGAATCGCCGCGCCGCGTCGGTCAAACGACGCAGCGGGCGAACAATGCCGAGCGCAATCGCGTAAGCCGCCGCCATCGCCAGAACGGTGACGAGTAGGCTGAAAAAAAACTGCCGGTAAAATCTCTGCCGCGCCGGTTCGTAAAGCGTCCGGCTCGGCACGCCGACGACGATTGCCGCGTTTGCCGATTCGATTCGTGCCAAACCGTAAACGCGCCGGATGCGGTCATACGGACTTTCGACTTCAATCGTCTGTTCGCGCCGTTCGTTTAACCAGGCGAACAGCGGCGTGTCGCTCGTGTCGAGCGACATTTGTTCGGGCGACACGCGGCTGCGATAAATCAGACGATTGTTCGAGTCGAAAACAGCGATGATATTGTCTTCGGGCAATTCCAAGTTTTCAAATACATCGCTCGCGCTCGCGCCGTCAATCCGCGCGACGACAAAGCCGCCGCCGACGGTCGGCAGCGCGAGCGAAAGCAGGCGCAGTTTTTTGTCTTCGGTTTGCTCGGTAGCGATGACGAGCGAATTTTTGCGGGCGATTTCCGACTTCAGATTTTCAATGGAAATCGCCCGCAAATCGAGTTTTTTATACGACTGCGCCAGCAGGATTTCGCCGTTTCCGCCGATGATTTGCACGTCGAGCCAGTTCGGGCGCGTTTTGACGATTGAGTTTAAATATTCGGTCAAAGCGACGCGGCTTTCGTTGTTTGCCGCCAAAATCGCAATCGTCTGCAAAGTCTGTCTCTGCGCTTCGATGCGCTGTTCAAACGCCGTCGCCGCCAGTTGCGCCTGCCGCTCGACCGATTCGTTAAGCTGCGCGAGACTCGCCTGCCGAAACTCCCAGAGATTGAAAAACCCAATCAGCGCGAGCGGCGCGGCGAGTCCGAACGTCAGCCACAAAAGTCGGGCGCGAATCGTTAGATTTTGAATTCTCATCAAACATCAGCATTAGCCAAAACTGGGTTTACTTCAAGCGAAATCAAAGAAATTTTTATCGCTTACAATTTCTGCATCGTCACCGTCACCGTCGGTTTGTCGCCCGCCGTTCGTGAATAAGTAACCCAGTAACCGGCTTCCGGGTAACGCACGAGTTTGTAAATCTTTCCGTCCGCGCCCGGTTCGGCAGCGACATCCGCGCCGAAAACGTCGGCGAATTGCGGCGTGTTTTTATTCTCGCTCGTATAAGTGATGGCGATGAGCCGCACTTTTTTATCCTGGTCGAGCCTGATTTGCGCCATTTCATCGTCAAACTGATAAAAGAAGCCGTCTTTATCGTCAATTGCCGCTTTTTTGCCGAGCCGGTCGCGCACTTCGTCGTCGGTCGCGCCGATTTTTACTTCCTTATAATTTTGCAGAACAGGCATCATCACCGCTTTCGGTGTTTCGCTTTTTTGCATTTCGGTTGTGGTTATCGTCGCCGTCTGCGTCGTATCTGTGGTTTGCCCGAACGCCGCCGTCGCCAGCCAGAACAGCAAAACCAGAATCAAACCCGCCTGCAAAAACATCGCCGTCCTCGAATTTTCCCAACTAATTTTTTCTAACATTTTTTGATAAACCTCCATTTGAAATCTATCTCGATTTTAGAGGAAGTTCACGACGGGCGAATCAACGAAAACACTTAATTTTAATGAGTGTTTTTACTCAATCGAACTGGATAATGAATGTTTAAAAAATTTTCAGACACAGATTGCCACAGATAAACACAGATTTTTTTAAGATAAATACTGATTGTTTTTATCTTGCTTTTTACCCGTGGCAATCTGTGTTTAGAGAAGGTAGTTTGATTTTTTTTCAAGAAGATTTCATTTTATTCAAAGTTTTCGATTTTCAAGGAACGGCAGCTAAAGAAAGATTTAGTATCTTGATGTTTAAGATTTACCGATTACCTCGCTACTTGTTACAGTATTTTAATGAATCATCTGGTAATAATAATTCCGTATAACCAAGTTTTATGGCATTTTCTTCACTGTGTTCGACGTTTGGAAGTTTTCTTTGAACAATTTTAACCGGGAAGTTGTCTGTTTGGGGAGGAGTAAATTCATTTTGCGAATAAATTTGTAACTCATCACCTTTAACTTTATAAAAAGTTTTCCCAATAGTTTCACTACCGACAAAAAAATCCGTTTTTGGGGAAGGAGCATTACACAAATTTCCATCGCTTGAGATTGAAAACCCCTCATAATTCCTCCCTCTAATCTCTCTTTTAAAGTAAACACTATGTTGACCAACTGATATTTGACGGATGTCATACCGTGGTCCCCGATTATCACCAAAGCCATTGTTACAGTGACTTTGGTTCATCAAAAATAATACAGCCAATAAAAACAAATTTTTGTCTAGCATAGTATTCGGTTAAGTCGATAATTTATCTTCTAGTCACATCATAATTCCCTCTGAATCAGTATGAGTCGAAAGCATATCAGTCGGGTCAATGAGTTTTAGTTGAACGATTCCACATTTGAGTATTTCCGGCTTGAGCAGAAGTCATTAATGCGTCGATTGTGGGGAACATGCCGTGATTTTTTGCATAATATATTGCCTTTGCGAAATCCAAATTGGTTTCCATATCTCTTTCATACGAGAAAAATCTTCGACTATAAAATTCTTATTCAGTTTGATGAGAAATAATATGGCGGGCGATTTCGACGCGGTTGGTGAAATTCTTTTTCGCCAAAATCCGGCTGACGTGGTTTTCGACGGTGCGGACGCTCAGGTTTAGTTCTTCGGCGATTTCCTTGTTGCTCAAGCCTCGCGCGACCGTTTCGGCGACGCGCCATTCGGCTTCGGTCAACTGTTCGTCGCGGACGAAAACCGTTTCCTTTTCTTCATCGCCGACGAGCCGCGCAATCGTCGAGCGCGTTCGTTCGACTCTTTGTAAAACGCTTTTAATAACGGCGACGAGTTCGTCCGGCTCAAACGGTTTCGTCAGATAAACATCCACGCCCGACTCGAAGCCTTCGATGCGGTCTTCGGTTTCGTCCTTGGCGGTCAGAAAAACAATCGGCACGAGCGCGGAATGAGTCGAAGCGCGCAGTTTTCGCGCCAGTTCAAAACCGCTCATTCCCGGCATTCGCACGTCGGAGACAATCAAATCCGGCAGACTTCCGGCGACGGCGACAAGGGCTTCGCGCCCGCTTCGCGCCGTCGTAATTTCAAAACCTTCGTCGCGCAAAACCGCTTCGACCGCCCGCAAAAGATTCGGTTCGTCGTCAACTACTAAAAGCCGTTTCAACATATTTTCCTTTTTCGACTTCGATTTTGATTTATCGTCAAAACTCGTCTAATTTTACCCGCAAATCTTTAAATGCGGAAACACGCGCGAAAGTTGAGTTTTTTGTTTCGCACCCTTGCTCTTCGCGCGGGCTTCCGCCAAAAAAAAATCAACGGGTCAACTGCCAGAAATAAGGAATCAAAATCAGAGCCAGAATCGCCAGCAAAACGTCTAAAACAATTCCCATTCGCACGAAATCTTTGACGCGATAGCCGCCGCCGCCGTAAATCATCAGGCTGGTTTGATAGCCGATGGGCATCGCAAAGGCGGCGGTCGAGCCGAAGGTGATGGCGGCGATTAAAGCCATCGGTTCGAGTCCGGTTTTCGCGGCGACGGAAATCGCAATCGGGGCGAGCAGCGGAACCGTGCCGCTGTTGGACATAAATTCGGAAATGATAATGGCGGCGAACAGAAAAACGGCGACTATCACAAACGGGCTGGCTGCGCCGTGCAGATGGCTCAAACCGTCGGCGATGATTTGCGTAATGCCGCTTTTGTCTAATGCCGCGCCGAGCGCGAGCGAACCGGCGAGCAGAAAAACGATGCTCAGATTAATCGCGCCGTAAAGCTCGCGCAGCCGCAAACATTTGGTCAAAACCAGCACGGCGCAGCCCGCGACCGCCGCCGTCACAATCGGCACGAATCCCGACACGACGAGCGTCATCACGCCGAGCAAAGTCAGCAGCGTGATTAAAACTTTGCCCGAAGCCTGTTCCGGGCGCGGCACGTCGCCGATGACCAGAAAACTTTGACTGTCAGCCAACGCCCGGAGAGCTTCGGACGCGCCTTCGACGACCAGCACGTCGCCCGCGTGCAGAGGCGTAGTCGAAGGTCTGCCCCGCGCCGCGCCGCGCCGCCGCAAAGCCAGCACCACCGCGTCGTAGCGTTCGGCAAAGCGCGTTTCTTTCAGAGTGCGCCCGATTAAACCGGAAGGCGGCAAAACGACGACTTCCGCCAGTTTTCCACCGTCTTTAAATGTCGCCCGCGTTTTATTTTCGCTCGCAACGGCTTCAAGCAGATTATCTTCGTCGTCCGCCGATGTTTGAACGCCCGGACGATAAAAAACCAGACCGCCGCCGCTCCAGAGCTTGAAAATATTGTCGAGTGTGCCGCGCACTCGCAGCGAATCGGCGGCGGCGTAATTTCGGTCGGCTTCATCTAAATTTAACTCTGTTTCGGTTCGAAAAACTTCCGTCAATTCGATGTCGAAATCGTTCGCCAATTTTTTCGCGTCAATGTTTCGATTCTTCCACGCCGAATCTTCCGTCACGATAAATTCCGCCAGATAATCTTCGGTTTTATCGGTCGCCGTCAGTTCGGTGGATTCGTTTTTCGGCAGAAAAAGCCGCCCGACAAACAGCATATAAGCGTAACCAACGACGATCATCGGCAAGCCGATTTTGCCGAGTTCAAACATCGAAAAACCCGCCAAACCGTTGGCGCGGGCGTATTCGTGCGCGACCAGGTTCGTCGAAGTTCCGACGAGCGTACACATTCCGCCAATCGTCGCCGCGTGCGACATCGGCATCAGCACGCGCCCCGGACTGATATTCGTTCGGCGGCAGACATCCAGCACGATTGGAATAAAAACCGCGACCGCCGCCGTGTTGTTGACGAACGCCGACAACGCGCCGATGACAAGCATCACCGCCGCCGTCAAAAGTATTTCCGAATGTCCGAGCGGCAGCAAAACCCTTCGCGCCAGAAACGACAACGCGCCGGTTTTTTCAATCGCCGCCGACAAAATCAAAACGGCGGCAACCGCCACCGTCGCCGGATGACTGAACCCGGCAAACGCTTCGCCCGGCGTTAAAACTCCGGTCAGCAGCAAGCCCAAAACGGCGAGCAGCGCGGTCAAATCGGCGGGAATTTTCTCTCTGACAAAGCTGTAAATTGCCGCGAACAAAATAATTATCGTCGCCGCCATTTTTAAGTTTTGCGCGGTCAACACCGCTTCGAGTTCGTTCATAAAAAATATATTTTTCGGCGCCACTATTTGGCGTTATCTCGGTTTTTATGTTGAGATAAACAAATTACGAAACAAGAAATTCCGCTTTTGTCGCGCCGACTTCAGTCGTTATTTTCATATAAATCAGATTGAATACATTTTCAGACGCTGACAAATTTTTAATTAAATTATGGCACACGTTTCGCACAAACTATCAAATTCCTTTGAAGGGGCGCTTGCGGGCGGCGGCGATCCGGCGACTTCGCCGCTTTATGTTTTTGGACCTTTTTTAAAACTAATCGTCCTCGCGGGCGTGGCGCAAATCACTTTCGGCGCGACGGTTTGGCTGGCGGTTTTCACCGTCATAATGGTTTCGGCGATGTATCGCCAGGTGATGATTTGGGTGACGGACGGCAGCGGCGGCAGCGGGTTGTGCGAAGAAGAATTCGGCGGCTGGGCAGTAAAAATTAACGCCGCGATTACGTTTGTCGAATACACACTGACTTTTCTCGTTAGTATGGCGGCGCTCGTGACGTTTATCGCCGACCGCTTTCCCGCGCTCGGCGGCACGATTTTCGGGTTTCAATATCGCGTTTTAATCGCCGTCGCGCTCAGCATTTTGACGGGCTGGATCGTCAATCGAGGTCCGAAAGTGGCGGCGCGGGCGTTCGGTCCGGCGACCGCCGCGATTTTGCTGCTGTTGTGGATAATGATTTTGGCGAGCATTTGGCGATTCGGTTTCAATCTTCCGTCCATCGATTTTCAAGCTTTTTCGCCGCAGTATTTGAGCTTGACGCTCGGCGGTTACGCGCGGATTCTGGCGTTGATGACCGGCATTGAGATTTTCGCCAATCTCGTCGCGGCTTACGGCGGAACGCGGGCTGAGAAAAGCCGTAAATCGTTTAACAGTTTGCTGATTATTATGGGAACGACCAGCCTGACGATGTTGATTGTCGGACCCGCGATTTTTCAGCTTTCCGATGTTAATAACGCGGAAGTTTCCGTTTTCACGCAGACGATGGACGCGCTGCTTCCGGCTTGGGCTTCCTATTTGGGAACGCTGACCGGCATCGCCGTTCTGCTGTCGGCGTGCGCGGCGAGCGCGCAGGGATTGCAGAATCTCGCGCTCGGTCTGCGCCATCGCCATTACATTTCGGCGCATTTCGGACAGCAAAACAGATTCGATGTCGCCGATAAACCCGTCTGGCTCGAAGTCGCGCTCGTCGTCGTTTGTTTCATTTTGTTCGGCACAAAAGAAGAAACATATCTCGCGCTATATGCGGCAGGCGTGTTCGTTTTATTGAGTCTGACGGGCTGGGCGGCAAGCAAACGCTTATTTCGTGAACTCAGAGAAAAATTTACGTCCGTGCGAATGTTTTCGCTCGTCGGCACAATCGTCGCCGCACTGCTCACGACGGGCGCGACGTTTATTATTTTCGGCGAGCGATTTTACGAAGGCGCGTGGACGTATCTGATTTTTATTCCGGTTTTATATGCCGCATTTTCGTTTTACCGCAAACGTCTCGGCGCACCGACCAGCGTCGAAGACCGTCTGGGAATTATCGTCGCACGGCAGAGACAACTGCTCGATTACACCGACGACCAGGCGAATCAAACGGAAAATTTGCCGGAAAATCTTTCAGCAAACGCCGGCGCGGCGCGGCTCGAAAAATTTCTGATTCCGCTCGACGGTTCAATGCTGGCGGAACAATCTCTGCCGATTTCGCGCAAGCTCGCCGTCGATTTCGGGGCGAATCTGATTTTGGCGACAATCAAAAATTCAAAAAAGAAAAACGCCGCCGACGCGCCGTCAATTGATTTTAACTGCGACGATTATCTGCAAAAAACCGTCGCGCAAATCAAAGTCGATACCGTTCCGGCAAACTGCATCACCGCGCAAGGCAAAGATGAAGCGACTGAAATCAATCGTCTGGCAATAGAAAACGCTGCTGATTTAATCGTCATCTCGACGCGCGGCAAATTCGATGTCGGGCAATTGTTTTCGGCGAGCGTCGCGCAGCGTTTAATCGAGCAGATGAGCGTTCCCGTTTTGCTTCTGCGACCGACCGACGATTGGAAAAGCCGTTATTCGGAATTCAAAAAAATCATTGTCGCGCTCGACGGCTCGGCGGAATCGGAAAATGTTTTGCCAATGGTAAAAACTTTAGCCGATAAATTCGACGGCGAAGTTCTTTTCGTGTCAGTCCCGGAAGGCGCAGAATCGGAAAATTATCAGGAAACAATGCAGCAGTATCTCGACAACATCGCCGCCAAACTCGAATCGCCGATTACGCGCACGCGCGTTCTGCTCGGCGGTTCGGGTCCGGCGCGCACGATTCTCACGGTCGCCGAAGAAGAACGCGCCGATTTAATCGTGCTGGCGACGCACGGGCGCGGCGGGGCGGGGCGCATCGAAAATCTACCTTTGGGCAGTGTGGCGACGCGCGTCGTCGAAAAAACAATCTGTCCGGTTTTGCTGATTCCGGTGCGACAGTCTGGCGCAGACGTTTAACTTTTGATGAAGAAGTTTGTTTTAGAGCAGGCGGAACAAATCGAAGAAAATTGAGCCGCAGATTTTCACGGACAAACACGGATAAGAATTGATAAGGCAAAACTGATAAAACAGTCAGGATTTATATTTATCAAAAAATATCTGAGTCAATCTGTGTAAATCTGTGGCTAATTTCTTCTTTCAATTTACCGCGCCGCCCGCGTTTGATTTGGAGTTTGCGCTTCGTTGATTTGAAAATTCATCAGCATTACGCCCGCCGTCGGCACGGCTTCGACGGTTTTTATTTTGTCGGGCGCGATTTGCCAGCGCGTTTCGAGATAATCGGCGATTTTTCCAATTCTTTGCGCTGTAATTTCTTCCGGCTCGTTTTTGCGCGAACCGCCCGCGACAACGAGCGCGAGATTAGGATTTTCGCGCATCATTCGCCCGGCAAAGTCGAGCTGCATCATTCCGAAAAGCGGCAGCGCGGATTGGTTGCGGCTGAAATCAATCGCGCCGATTTCAGACGCGACGCGCTCCAAATTGACGGTCGCCTGCTCATAATTCAAACTCTGCCGGACTCGTTCGAGCAGTGCGGTTTCGGTTTCAGGCGTGATTTTTTCATTGCTCAAGTAAATGATTTTTACTTCGAGCGGCGTTTGTGAGCCGGTGACGATTTGTTTTCGCAAAATTCTGGCGGGCGGCGGAAGCGCGAAATCGCTCAGTGCAATCTCGACTCGCTCTAATAAATTCGTCTGCAATTCGGCGACGGTGGGCGGCGCGTTCGGCTGTTTTTCTTCTCTGGCGCGCTCGATTGCGTCCAACACCGAAACGGTCGGGATTTCGGTGAGCATTAAGTTGATTGATTCGACGGGACGATTTAATTCGGCGGCGACTAGTTGGGCGCATTCTTTTTTCTCGTTCAGCGAATAAGGCTGGTCGTCAAAGACGCGCAGGTTAATATTTAATTTGTCGTCTTTTTCGGAAACGGTAAGCTGGTCAACGGTGCTGCGCGCGTTGCCGTCGGATTTTTTCTGAAATTTTTCCTGCCAGACAGTCGTCACGATTTGCCGGATTCGGCTCTCGCGCTGTTTTTTGGCAATCTCGCCGCTCAGTCGGCTGAACGCGCTGCCGAGCGGAATCAAAATTAAAATCAAAGGCAGTCCGATCATCGCCGCGCGAAGCGTAAAGCTGTGAACGACGCGCGCCTTTTCCAAGTCGGGAAAACGCCGCATCGAATTAATGACAAAACGGCTTTCCGGGTCGGTCTGCTCCCACGCTTCGACTTGCGCGCGCACTTTTGGCGTATCAATTCTGAGTGCCAGAAAAACGAGCATCGCCGTCAGAGTGATGGCGACGAAATTGGTTAAAAACAGAAGTCCGCCGCCAGAGGCGACGCGCCAGCCGGTCGCCGCGTCGAGCACGAAAAACAGCCCGATGCCGTAGCCGACGACGCACAACGGCGGCATCAGCGCGACGGCAATCGCCACGCCCGGAATCGAAGTTACAACGCCTTTGACTTCGCGGCAAATCGCCACCGAACCGATTGCGCCGCTAAATAAAGCAATCAGCAAATCAAGCACATTCGGCTGCGTCCGCGCCGCGATTTCCGAAGTCATTTCCCGAAACGGCAGAATGACGACGAGCAGAACAGCGAATGCAATCGCCACCACGCAGGATAAAACCAAATTAAAAAACGCCCGCAAGCCGAGAACGATGTCGCCCGTCGCCAACGCCAGACCCGACGCGAGAATCGGATTCATCAGCGGCGAAATAAGCATCGCGCCGATAATTACCGCCGGAGAATTTAAAACGAGTCCGAGCGTGGCGATGCCCGCCGCAAAGAGAATTTGCAGCCAGTAAACAATGTCTTTAAGCGTTGCCGCTCTGGACAAATCGAGAAACAAAGCGGCTTTGCGTTCCGCGCCGACACCGAGCGAACGAGCGAAAAAAGTCGGAATCTTGATCCGCAGCCATCTCGTCAAAACAGATTTTTCGGGCATAGAAATTTCCTCAATCAAAATAAAATCCGGCGGTTTATTTTAGAAATATTATTATACATCCGCCGATTTTACTTGAGTAAAAACACTTATATTTTTTGAGTATGAACACCGACGCGAAAGGCGCGTGATTGACGCTAAGATATTAAAAGTTACAGATTGATGACAAGGAGATTATTATGAAATTTTTAAGACAAACAACGGCGGCGGCGATGATTTTCGCACTTGCTTTTTTAGGACTCGGATTCGTTTTAACGACGGACGCGCAGGCGCAGACGCGCCGCAATACAAGGCGAACGACGCGCGTTAATGACAGACAAGTCGAACAAATTATCCGCAGCATCGAACGCCGCAGCGACGTATTTCGGCGCAGTTTCGATGCCGCGCTCGACAGCAGCCGATTCGACGGAAGTTATACGGAAGACAGCGTGAACGAGTTTGTCAAAGGCTTTGAAGAAGCCACGAACGATTTGCGCTCGCGCTTTGACGGACGCACGGCGGCGGCATCGGACGTTGACACGGTTTTAAAT
>JAJAZE010000436.1 GCA_026785925.1 Pyrinomonadaceae bacterium | reverse complement strand
AGTTCAATCGTGTTCGAGCCGGATTGTTTGCGGATGGCGAGAAAAACCGCCGGTGTGCCGTCGAGTGCCGCCGCCGTCGTCGGTTCAACGCCGCCGTCTTCGACGCGCCCGACATCTTTGATTTTGATCGGAAAACCGTTGCGCGTGACGATGACGATTTCATTAAATTGATTGACATCGGTAATTTTGCTGATCGTCCGCAAATTGAGCGAGCGCGTTCCTTCATTGACCGCGCCGCCGGGAAATTCCTGATTTTGAGCGCGAATCGCATTGGAAACTTCCGTCACCGAAAGATTAAAGGCGCGCAGACGGTCGGGGTTGATATAGATTTTTATTTCGCGCTGGCGACCGCCGAAAATCTGCACTTCGCCGACACCTTCGGCGTTTTCGATGCGTTCCTGAATTTGATTCTGCACCAGATCGGTCAACTCGACGACCGAGCGCGGCGCACTGACGGCGAAAATCAAAACCGGCTGCGAATCAGGGTCGGACTTGCGAACAACCGGCGGATCGCTGGTTTCCGGCAGACGACCCGCGACACCGCTTAGTTTCTGCTGAATTTCCTGATACGCCTGATCCGGGTCTTTGTCGAGATTAAAAGTCAAGGTCACGTTCGAGCGACCCTGCGAAGAAGTCGAGCGCATTTCTTCGATGCCCGGAACAGTGTTGACCGCACCCTCGATAATATCGGTCACTTCGGTTTCAATCTCCGCCGGAGCCGCGCCCGGATTCGCCGTTTGAACGCTGACGGTCGGCAGATCAATCTTCGGAAATCGGTCAACGCCGAGCGTAAAAAAACTAAATCCGCCGACGACCGTCAAAAACAAAACGATCACGGTCGCAAATACCGGACGATAGACACAAATTTCAGCCAGCCACTGCATAATCTTTTGGGTTCAAAGTTCAAGGTTCAAAGTTGGTTGAACTTACTGCCGCGCAAATCCGATTGTTGAAGATATTTCATCAATCCTGAAATCATTCGATTGGTTTCGAGCAGCCTGCTTGAAATTTCTTTGAACTTTTCTTCATCAATATAATGTTGATCAAAAGCGACATAAAGTTGAGCGCGAACTTAACCGCACGAGCCTTTAGCAATTGCTAAAAACTGTAAAAATTCTTTGTTGCCGCTGCGTTCAAAATCTTCGGCGATATTTGAAAGAATCGAAATCGAGGCGCGTCTAATCTGATTGACCAAAGCATAATCTCTACAAAAATCTCCGGTTGAACTCGCCGTATAAATCAATTTTGTAATCTCGTGCGCCAACTTCCAAGACTCAATATCTTCAAACTTCTCAATCCTCGCCATAACTCAATTCCTAAAAACTTTGAACCTTGAACTTTGAACTTCTTCAAAATGTCACTTTCGCGCCTTCATAAAGCTGCGCCAGACTGCTGGTCGCTACCGTTTCGTCGCCGTTGATGCCGGCGACGATTTGAATCGAATCGTTTTCTTCCGTGCCGAGTTGGACGACGCGCAGTTTTGCAATTCCTTCCTGAATCACGAAAACGCGATACGACTGCGTTCCCTGATCGTTATAGACGGCGGATTTCGGCACGAAAACGCCGGTCGAGCCGCCTTCTTTGACAATTTGGACGGTGGCGAACATTCCCGAACGCAGCGCGTTGTCGCCGTTTTCAATCGCGGCTTCGACGACTGCCGAGCGCGAAGTCAGGTCAATCGCCGGATTAACCGCCGTCACCGTGCCGCCGAATTTGCGGTCTTTATAGGCATCTACCGAAATCGAAACGGCGCGACCGAGGTTGATAAACGGCACGTTGGCTTCGGCGACCTGAATTTGCAGTTTGATCGGATTGACGCGCAGAATCGTCGCAATCGGCGTGGCGGTCGTTACGAATTCGCCGACCGCCGTCGAACGATTGCTGATAAAACCGGCAAACGGTGCGCGAATCGTCGTATCGGCAACGGCTTGCTGCGCGAGATTAACCTGCGTCCGCGCCGATTCGACGGCGGCTTGTGCGCCTTTGATCGCTTCGTTATTTTGGCGGGCGGCATTTGAAGCAGCTTCCAGAGTTTGTTTGGCGGCGTTAACCCGCGCCCGCGCCGTGTCGCGCGTCGTGCGGAAGGTTTCGTAAGTAATCATTGGCGTATCGCCGGTTTCGACCAGATCGCGGTAACGCTTTTCGTTAGCTTCCGCCTGCCGCAATTCGGCAAGTGCCTGTTCGTAATTGGCGTTGGCAACGCGCACTTCGGGAATCGTCGTCGCGGTAAAAGTTCCGTTCGGCGATAAACCCAAACGCGCTTCGGCTTGCCGCACGCCGGTCTGCGCCTGCGTCACATTCGCCTGCGCCTGAGCAAGCTGCAATCGCGCCGCGTCTTCGTCGAGCTTGGCAATTAAATCACCTTTGGCGATAAATTGCCCGACATTGGCGTAGATATTCGTCACTCTGCCCGAAACTTTCGAGGCAATGTCGGAAGTTTCATCGGCAGCCAAACTGCCCGTCGCCTGAATGACCGCCGGAACTTCCCGCGCCGCCGATTTGCCGACCGTAATCGTCACCGGAGCGTTATTATTGGCATCGGAATTAGAATTTTGCCGATTTTCGCCCGCCGATTTCGTCGTGCTGCACGACAAGCAAAATAGTAAAGCCAGAATTGTGGTTAGAAATTTAAAATTCGGAATAAACGCCCGCCTTGATAAATGTAAAAGCCGCATAAAAGTTTCGTTGAGATGCCTATTTTATAACACTTAGTTGAATCGAAAAAATTCGGTTTGTAAAATTTTGTAAATCGGTTCAAGGTTTCAAGTTCAAGGTTTCTGGTTTCTGGTTTGAACCTTGAACCTTGAACCTGAAACCAATACAGTTGTAAAATTGAAGTAATCAAAATTTTGAGAGGTAAAAGATTATGCAGGAAATAACCGCAGCCGAATTAAAAACCCGAATGGAGAGCGGCGAAGACATTCAGTTGATTGACGTGCGTCAGCCCGACGAATTTGCCTTTGCCCGAATTGAAGGCGCAAAACTGATCCCGCTCGGCGAAATCGTCAAAAGAATGGACGAACTCGACGTTTCCAGAGAACTCATTCTGCAATGCAAAGTCGGCGGACGCAGCGCACACGCCATCCAATTTTTGACAAACGCCGGTTACACAGGAAAAATGGTCAATCTCAAAGGCGGCATCACGGCGTGGTCGAACGACGTTGACCCGAAAATTCCTAAATACTAATTCACGGTTGGAAAATTAATCGTTCAAACCTGATTTGCAAGTCGTTCATATCAGCGAGCGTTGAGATTGTTCTCGCCGATTGTTCACCGAACGATATTTCAATTCTCGCCAACGCCGTTTGCGTCTGCGCGCGGCTCTCGCCGAATTTATTTTTCAAACTTTTATAGCTCTCAAGTAGAAGCCGTTCTCCCGTTTCAGTCCGATTCAAAATGTATCGCTTAATCAAAACTCTATAAATTCCTGAAGAAACATAAAAATTGTTAACAGGTAAATTTATTTTGCAGCAAAAAAATTATTACTTGCTTTCTCTGCAATTTTGTTTTACATCGTTAAATGTCTTTGTTCAGTCCGAAGTTTGGACTCGAATCTCCGCATAACAGTCATCCAATCCAGCAAACAAAAACAAACCTATGAGTTCATTCTTTAAATCAAAAAAAACTACAAATCCGTTTAAATTTTTTAGCCGCACAACGACGCTCTTCGTCGCTTTTAGTGCAATTTTTATTTTATTTTCGAGCTTTCTTCTGCCGTTACCGACAGCGGACAGAAAATCCGCCCTGCCTTTTGTTTCTTCGATTGTCCCGACAGTCGGAGCAACCAGCGTTTATGCAAATTTAGCGAGCGGCAGTGTAACACTAAACATAACTCCCGCGACAACTAATCTGATTACGACCAATGACGATTGGAGCGGAGTCGCGTCGGTCGAAGGATATTTCGGCAGAAATCTGACGGCGACGCACGGCATTGACCCGCAAACCGTTTTAGGAACCGAGTTTGCGAGTAACGCTTTGCCATTCACATCAGATACGCAGGTCAGTGCCAACAAAGGCAATCCGAGTGCTTTTAACGCCGGAGGTGTTGCCGAGTTCGATACAGGAACCTATTTAGCTATCGGCTTTCAAGGCAATGTTCAGGCAAATCCTTATTTAGTTTTTTATCTGAATACGACCGGACGCTCAAGTATAACGACGAGCTACACGGTTACGGACATTGACAGCGGAAGCAATAGTGCCGTTTCACCGCTTGCCTTGCAGTATCGAATCGGCGAGACCGGCAATTTTATAAATCTTCCCGCCGGCTTTATTGCCGATACGACGGACGGACCGAATATAGCAGGCAGAGCCACATCGAAAAGCGTCTTACTTCCGTCGGATGCCTCAAATAAACCGAAGGTGCAGGTCAGACTTATTACGACCAACGCCGCCAATGCTGGAGGTTCAAGCACCCCTGACGAATGGATCGGCATTAACAATATCTCAGTCAGTTCGCAGTCCCCAAGTGCGGCGAACGGTGAAGTTTCCGGCACGTTGTCTTTCGGCGGAAATCCGCTGCGAAACGCGCTGGTCGTGCTGGTTGACACCGGCTCGAATTCAAGAGAATTTACGCGCACCGATGCCGACGGCAGATACCTTTTTGCCGAAGTGGAAATCGGTAAAACTTACGTCGTTCAGCCCTTGAGCAGCAAATACTCGTTTAGTCCGGCAACCAATATTATTAGTTTGGTGGACAATGCCGCTGGAATAAACTTCGACTCGGCGGCGAAAATTTATCGTCCGAGAAACGATTTTGACGGCGACGGCAAAAGCGATGTCGCGGTCTTTCGTCCATCGGATGGAAACTGGTATGTTTTGCAATCGGGCGACGCGCAAACGAGCGTTTTCAGCTTCGGTTCGGCAGCCGACATTCCGGCTGCCGCCGATTACGACGGCGACGGTGTAACCGATTACGCGGTTTTCCGTCCGTCCGAAGGAACTTGGTATATCCGGCAGTCGAACACGCAGGATTTGCGCGTCGGACAATTCGGTATCGCTTCCGACCGATTAGTTCCGGCGGATTACGACGGCGACGGCAAAGCCGATGTCGCGGTTTATCGCAGCGGCGTTTGGTATCTTCGACGCAGTTCGGACAACACGTTTGAGGCGAAAAACTACGGCGCAGACACCGACGCGCCGCTTGCCGGAGACTTCGACGGCGACGGCAAATCCGACTTCTCGGTTTATCGTCCGGCGGCAGAAACGTGGTTCACGCTGAACAGTTCGAGCGGTAATTCATCCGCCCGAAACTTCGGACTGGCAGCGGACGTTCCGGCGGCGGGCGATTTCGACGGCGACGGATTTGCTGATCTCGCGCAGTTCAGAAACGGATTCTGGTATGTTCTGAACAGCACGACCGCTTTTGAAGCCAGCCGTTTCGGAGCGGGCGAAGGTCAATCAATCGTCGGCAACTATGACGGCGACGGTCGCGCCGACACCACGACTTTCCATAACGGGTTATGGTCAATCCGCGACTCCGGCAGCGGAATCGGCAGAAATGTTTATTTCGGATTACCGACCGACATTCCGGTCAAATAATTCCGATAAACTAATTTGGGAAAAAGGAGCGGCTCACCGGGCGGCTCCTTTTTCGTTTTGAATTTAATCAATTCCAGTGAAATCGTTTAAGATAGATGGCGCTGCTAAAAAATATAAATTCAGATTTTCAGTAAAAATGCCGACGCTTTTAGATGAACTCAGTCAACTGATTTCCGCCTTAGACGAAAACAAAGTCGAATACGCAATGTGCGGCGGGCGGGCGTTGGCGATTCACGGGTTTGCGCGTACAGAATATGGAATTGATATTTTGATTCCCGCCGAGTCGCTTGAGAAGGCATACGAAATCGCGGCGGGAAAAGGCTGCGATATTCGAGAAAATGATTTGTCATTCAAGGAAGGAGCCGTGCAGATTCGCCGGGTTTCCAAAATTAGAGATGACGGCGAAGTTTTACCGCTCAAGTTTTTGTTGGTTACGCCGCAGATCAGAGACGTTTGGGAAACAAAAGAAATATTGATTTGGCAAAATCGTGAATTATGGACTGTTTCGCGCAAAGGTTTGATAAAAATGAAAACTTTGGCAGGTCGAGCGAAAGATTTAGTTGATATTGAAAGGATTAAAAATGAAGAAAGTTGATATGTCCTAAAAGGCTATTTTGCAGCGATTGAAAACGGTTGACCAACTGCGCGAGCTTTGTTTGTCGCTGATGAAAGCGAAAAGAGAATCGGACGCAAAAGCGAAAAAAGAGAAATCAGAAAAGAAACCGAATGCTCAAAATTGACGTTCACACGCATATTTTGCCCAAAGAGATTCCGAATTGGAAAGACAAATTCGGCTACGGCGGATTCGTCCGTTTGGAACATCACCAACCTTGCTGCGCTCGGATGTTGAAAGACGACGGGCATTTTTTTCGTGAAGTCGAGTCTAATTGCTGGTCGGCGGAAAAACGCATCGAAGAATGCGACGCGCAAAACGTCAGTGTTCAGGTGCTTTCAACTGTTCCCGTAATGTTTTCGTATTGGGCGAAAGCGAATGACGGCGCAGAAATCGCCGAGTTTTTGAACGACGGCATCGCCGAAATTGTCGGCAAATTTCCGCAGCGATTCGTCGGCTTAGGAACTGTGCCGATGCAGGATGCAAAACTTGCGATTCGAGAACTGGAACGATGCCGAGAAATCGGCTTGGTCGGTGTGCAAATCGGCTCGAACGTCAATCAATTAAATCTCGGCGAACCGCAGTTTTTCGATTTTTTCGCGGCGTGTGAAAATATTGGAATGGCAATTTTCGTGCATCCGTGGGAAATGATGGGCGAACACGAGATGCAGAAATACTGGCTGCCGTGGCTCGTCGGAATGCCGGCGGAAACTTCACGGGCGATTTGTTCGCTGATTTTTTCCGGCGTGTTGGAACGATTGCCGAATCTGCGCGTTTGTTTCGCGCACGGCGGCGGCTCGTTTCCTTATACTTTAGGCAGAATCGAACACGGTTTTCGCGTCCGACCGGATTTATGCGCGGTTGATAATCAAAGAAATCCACGCGAATATCTCGGCAAATTCTGGCTCGATTCGCTCGTTCACGACGCGGCGACGCTCGAATATCTGGTTAAAACCATCGGCGCGGAGAAGATCGCGCTCGGCACTGATTATCCGTTTCCGCTCGGCGAAGAAATCGCGGGCAGTTTGATTGAATCGGTTAATTTCGACGAATCGACAAAAGCGCAGATGCTGCACGGTGCAGCTTTAAAATGGCTGAATCTAGAGAAAAAACTGTTTGAGATTTAGTCGTTTAACGACACCGGTCAGAGATTTTATTTCTCGATGTTTTTAGTTTTTTTCCAGCGCGTCCAATTCGTCTCCGCGCCTATTTTTGAGTTTTTGAAATCAACTTTTATTCCGTTGAGGCGTTTAGCTGATTTGAAACGGACGCGGACAAAATCATCGCCCAAAAACATTTGCGGACAAATTTTCGCAGCATAAATTTATTGCGGGAGCAGTTGTCAAATGATATGTCGGGTCGCTAAAAAAGCCAAGCGGCGGATTGTTAAAATGGAAGGCAGATTTTGGCGGCGAAAGTTCCGAAAAACTAAACCTCGTTCAAAAGTCGGAATTAACCGCAGATAAACGCCGATGAACGCGAATAAAACCAAAAATATCGGCGTTTATCTGCGTAGTCTGCGGTTAAGTGTTTCCATATTCGATTTATGCTAGAGGTAAGCAGGTAAGCAAAAGTTTCAAGGTATTTTGAAAAGTTCAGAGTCCAAACGCGGAAAGCACTTGGCGTTTTCGCCGCGCTTCGCTGGCGGAAGACACGCCGAGAGCGTGGACTCTGAACGAAAGCAAAATGCTTTATTACTTTTGCTTGGGTGCTTATATGTCGACCCGTTTTTTATGGCGACTGTTTATCTGAGTTTGGACGACAAAGATCAAACCTTCGCGTGGCTTGAAAAAGCATTTGAAGTAAAATCCGCGCTGATGCCGACGCTTATCAACGATATAAAATGGGACGATTTACGGGGCGATGCGCGTTTTCAGAACTTACTGCGGCGCATCGGCTCGCCGGTTTAAGACCCGGCATAGCGGTCGAGTGAGCATCGAGAATTGACCGAATAAACAAGGAGAAAAAGTTATGGCAAACCAAAAGACAAAATATGATGATTTATTGAAACGAATTAAAAATGTCGAAGATCGAGCGTTACAGCATTACAACCACAAAAAAGACGGCAACGCGCGGGCAATTGCGGACGCGGCGGCACTGCTCGAAGACGTTATAGACGCGATGGAATGTCCGCCGGGATCGCACGATGACGGCAGCGGCGGCTGTGCGCCGGATTAAAACTCAAAGACTCAGATCGTCGCGCAAAACAGACGCGGTTGAATGTGAATTGGTATAATGTTCCGAAGAAAATCATTATGCCGATTCACATTCAATCGCCGAACTTTGAAGCGTCCGAAGCATTTGCAGGAACGCTGGACGCGCAGGATTCGTTAAAACATTTCCGCGACAAATTCTACATTCCGAAACAACCGAACGGCGGCGACGTGATTTATTTGACGGGCAATTCGCTCGGACTTCAGCCGAAAACGACGCGCCGTTACATCGAACAGGAACTAAAAGATTGGGAAACTTTCGGTGTCGAAGGACATTTTCACGCGAAAAATCCCTGGCTGTCATATCACGAAACTTTGACCGATTCGATGGCGAAAATCATCGGTGCGCGAGCCGTCGAAACGGTCGTGATGAATTCGCTGACCGTCAATCTGCATCTGTTGATGATTTCGTTCTATCGTCCGACTGCCGAAAGAAATAAAATCGTTATCGAAGCGGGCGCGTTTCCGTCCGACCAATACGCCGTCAAATCGCAAATTTTATTTCACGGCGGCGCGGTGGAAAATTGGCTGATCGAACTCAAACCGCGTGACGGCGAAACAACTTTGAGAACCGAAGACATCGAGCAAACAATCGTCGGGAACGGCGATTCGATTGCGCTCGTTTTGCTCGGCGGAGTGAATTATTACACCGGACAGGCGTTTGATATGAAGCGCGTCACGGAAATCGGTCATCGCGTCGGTGCGGTCGTCGGTTTTGATTTGGCGCACGCGGCGGGAAATATCGAATTAAAACTTCACGATTGGAACGCCGATTTTGCCGCGTGGTGTTCATATAAATATTTAAATTCAGGTCCGGGCGGCATTGCCGGCGTGTTCGTTCACGAACGCCACGCGGAAAGTTTCGACTTGCCGCGCTTCGCCGGTTGGTGGGGACACGACCGAGCGACGCGCTTTTTGATGGGCGATAAATTCGCGCCGATCAAAGGCGCGGAAGGCTGGCAACTGTCGAATCCGCCGATTTTTCAACTCGCTGCACTGAAAGCCTCGCTCGATACTTTTGAAGAAGCCGGAATAAAAAATCTGCGCGAAAAATCAATCAAGCTGACAAATTATTTAGATTTTTTACTAGGCGAAATCAAAGACGAACGTATCTCCGT
>JAJAZE010000435.1 GCA_026785925.1 Pyrinomonadaceae bacterium | reverse complement strand
TTCGGTCGGTAGCCGGTTTCGGTGAGCAGCATATCGAGCTTGAGATGCGCCACCGTGTAGGAAGCCATCAGCAGTTCAAAACCGTTGAGGCGCGGAATCAAATCGTTTTCGACGTAACTGCTCCAAATGCCGCGCTGTCCTTCAAGCTGTTTGTAGATGTGCTTGACGATTGCCGCCAAAAACGTTCCTGTTCCGGTCGCGGGGTCGAGAATCTGAACTTTGTGAACTTCCTTTTCGATTTGTTTGTAACCGCTTGCCGTTCGGCTGTCTCTGGTCTGCGTGTCGAGCGTAATCGTCGTTTTGGAAGTGTCGGCTAAACCGTCGCGCAAATTAAATTCGGTCTTCAAAACGTCGTCAACGGCGCGAACGATAAAGTCAACGACAGGTTCGGGCGTGTAATAAACGCCGCGCGATTTGCGAAGTTTCGGGTCGTAGGCGGCAAGAAAAGTTTCGTAAAAATGAATAATCGGGTCGCGCGTTTCGGTCGCCGTGCCGAAGTTTGCAAGCAGAGCCTTAACGTCCGTCGCGCGGAAAACGTCGGCGAGCGCGTCAACAATCCATTTGATGCGCGTGTCGAGGTCGTATCCGGCAATATGCTGAAACAGTTTCCGCAAAAAAGGATTCGATTTCGGAATCAGTTCCGCCGCTTCCTGACGCGAGAAAGTTTCAAGGCTTTGGTCGTGCAGACGCGCGGCAAACATTCCGTAAGCGATAGTCTGCGCGTAGATGTCGGCAAATTCCTTCGGCTTGAGGTCGTGAATCAAAACATCGAGAAATGCTTTCATCTGCTCTTTGAGCGTGCTGTCCGCGCTCGTTTCCGCGTCGCTCTCTAAAGCCCGTTCGATAATCTGCGCGAGCATCTTCGCCTTTCCCGCCATCATCTCCGCGAGATTTTTCGGGCTGGTTATCGTCTGCCCGCGCGGTTTGGAGAAATCTTTTATCAACTCGGCGAAACGCTCGTAGTTTTCCGGCAGAAATTTAATCGCGCCGTTTTTTAATTCGGCAATCTTGACGGACGTTGTAAATTCACCGTCAACGTAAAGACGAAAATCGAGATAGTCGGTAAAAATTAAGTTGTTAAGAGATTTGCGGTAACGGTCAAACTGTTCCTTAAAATCTTTGCTCGTCAAATCTTTGCCGATGTCTTTAGCTTCGACGTAGCCGATGGGAATATCTTTGCGGGTAACGATAAAATCAGGCGCGCCGCATTTAATACGCGCAGGTTCATTCGTCGCCAACGCGCCCGCCGCCAGACTTTCAAGCAAAGTCTGCAAATCGCCGCGATAACTGTGTTCGCGGGAAATGCCTGTCTTAAATCTTTTGTTAATGTTTTCTAAGTATTCTTGAACTGTCATATTTGATGAGATTCATTTAAGCCTTTAAGAATGGATTTGTCAGATACATCAGAATAATCAGCAGAATAAAATACGGAATCAGAACCGCCGCGCCCGCGTAATCTTTGGCGACGCGCTGACCGAAAAAAAGTGCGGCGATTGATGTCGCGCCTAAGATTGAAGCGTAAAATATCAAAACGGTCGAACGAGCCGCGAAAAAATAAACGATTCCCGCGAAACTTAAAAAGCCGGTTGCCAGCTCCATCAAGGTGACAGTTGCGAGCATCGGCGGAACCGTTCCACTCAAAAACGTCTTTGAAAAATGACCGGTCAGCCATTCGAGATTGCCTTTCCAATCGAAAACTTTGTCGAGTCCCGATTGAATGAAAAGGATGCTCACCAGCAATGCGCTGAAAAGCATTGGAAGATTTTTACCCAGTTGTTCAAAGTCCATTGATTTATGTAAAAAACTGATCGTTATCTACGCGCTTTTAGCCTTTCCTGCGTTCATCAATTCTTCAATCTCTTCCGCCTGCTTCGGAACTTTCGCCGTCAGATTGACATTGCCGTCTTCGGTCACTAAAACGTCGTCTTCGATGCGAATGCCGATGCCGCGATATTTGGCGGGCGCGTCTTTCGCGTCAACCGGAACGTAGATTCCCGGCTCGACCGTTAAAACCATTCCCGGCGCAAACGGGCGCGAATCTTTGGCTTTGTGATCGGTGAAATATCTGCCCGCGTCGTGAACGTCGAGACCGAGATAATGTCCGACACCGTGCATATAGTATTTTTCGTAAGCCTTTTTCTTGATTAAATCCTTCGTCTTGCCTTTCAGCAGTCCGAGTTCCTTCATTCCTTCGGTCAGCAGTTCGATGGAAAGTTTCTGGCGTTCTTTGATTGTCACACCCGTGCGCGTCGCTTCCAAACATTGGATTTCCACATCGAGAACGATGTCGTAAATGTCGCGTTGCGGATTGGTAAATCTGCCGTTAACGGGGAATGTGCGCGTGATGTCCGAAGCGTAACCTTGGTATTGTGCGCCCGCGTCAATCAACAATAAATCGCCGTCACGAAGCGGCATATTATTTTCCACATAATGCAGAATCGTCGCGTTTGCGCCGCCGCCGATAATTGAATTGTAGGAAACGCCGCTCGCGCCGTTCATCCGAAAATGATGTTCGATAATTGATTCGATGTTTGATTCGTTCATTCCGGGCTTGACCGACTGCATCGCCAAAATATGCGCGTCCGCCGCGATGTCCGCCGACTTACGCATCAACTCGATTTCATCCGCCGTTTTGTGCAGCCGCATCTCGTGAATCAGCAGAATCGGGTCAACAATGGTGTGCGGCGGATAAGCGGTTTTCTGCCGCCGGAATCTTTGCGCCGAAAGATAATGTAAAATCTGCCCGTCGAGTTTTTGGTCAACCGCGAAACGGTAGAAAAGTTTTTCGTGTCCGTTGACCATCTTCGCCAATTCCTTTTCAAACTTTTCAATCGGCAACGCTTTATCCGCGCCGTAATTTTTCTTCGCGCCGTCCACGCCCTCGCGCCTGCCATACCAAGTTTCCATTTTCGGGTCACTCGGACGGACGAACAGCGTGTATGGATTTTTTTTGTTCGACGGGTCAATCACCGCAATCGCGTCGGGTTCGGGAAAGCCGGTCAGATAATAAAAATCCGGGTCTTGATGAAACTTAAATTCCGTGTCGTAGCTTTTCGTGACTTCGTGCGCCGCCGGAATAATGGCAATCGCATCTTTGCCGATTTGTTCGATAAATTTTTTCAGTTGTGGTCGCATAGAATTTTTTCCTCGTCGGAGAATTTTAACGCCGTTAATCGGAAGACGCAAAGTTGAATTCAAACAAGATGGGCAGGATAGACAGGATTTGATGAAAGGCTTTATCCTGTTTATGCTGTTTATCCTGTTATAATTTTCTCGATGGATTTGCGTATAACCGAAATTTTTCTCTCGATTCAAGGCGAATCCTCCCACGCCGGACGACCGTGCGCGTTCGTGCGTTTGACCGGCTGCCCGATGCGCTGCGTCTGGTGCGATTCGGTTTATACTTTCACGGGCGGGACGCGAATTTCATTCGATGAAATTTTCGCGCAGTTAAAAAATTTCGGCTGCAATCTGGTCGAAGTGACGGGCGGCGACCCGCTCGCGCAGAAAAATGTTTTCCCGTTTATCACCGGACTTTTGAATGACGGCTACGAAGTTTTAATCGAAACGGGCGGTTTCTTTTCAACCGAAAAAGTTGACGAGCGGGCGAAGATAATTCTCGACGTGAAATGTCCCGCGTCGGGCGAGAGCGAGAGAAATCATTGGGCGAATTTGGAAAGATTGAATGCTCGAAGAGATGAGGTAAAGTTTGTCATCGCCGACTTGAACGATTGGGAATTTGCGAGAAATGTTATTACCAAATATAATTTGGAAAATCGGGTGAAGGAGATTTTAATCTCGCCGATTTTCGGCATCGAAAACTTAAAGGAAATCGCTGAAACGGTTGCGCGAAGCGGCTTAAAAGTTCGCTTAAACCTGCAACTGCACAAATACATTTGGGGAAAAGATGTTCACGGAGTTTAGAGTTCAAACTTTAGTTTGCCTCTTCCGCTGCGCTTCGCTGTTGGAAAAACACGCGCGGGGCGTGAACTCTGAACTGTGAAGCAAATTTTCGGTTGACAAAAAATTATGTTCAAAAAAATCATCGTCGTCGCAATTCTTCTGATCGTTTCGCAGGGCGTTTTCGCGCAGCGCGTAAAGCCGACACCAAAGCCAATCGTTTCGCCGCCAACTCTGGACGAAAAAATCAAAGCCGAGATTGGTAATTTTTCCGGCAGAGTCTGGATTTACGCGAAAAATCTCGACACCGGCAGAGATTACGGACTTCGCGGCGAAGAACAGGTTCGCACGGCAAGCACGATTAAACTGCCGATTATGACCGAAGTTTTCCATCAAATCGCCGAAGGGAAAATCAAATGGACGGACGAATTTACGTTGACGAAAGCCAATAAACAAGCCGGTTCGGGAACGCTCGGCGAATTGTCGGACGGCTCGAAAATTGATTTGAAAAGCGCGACCAATCTGATGATCGTCGTCTCGGACAACACCGCGACGAATTTAATTTTAGACAAAATTTCGAGCAACAGCGTCAACGCTTTTATGGAAAGCTTGGGAATCAAAAACACCAAATCGCTTCGCAAAATCGGCGGCGGCGGCGATGCCAAAGCCTACGATGAACCGCTTAACAAACTGTTCGGCATCGGCGTTTCGACTCCGAAAGATATGGCGACTTTGCTCGAAAAACTCGAACGCGGCGAAGTCCTCTCGCGTGAAGCATCCGCCGAAATGATTGCGATTCTCAAACGCCAGCAATACACCGACGGACTCGCCCGAAACACGCTCGACACCGTTCCAGCCGCGTCGAAATCCGGCGCGTTAGACCGATTGCGAAGCGATGTCGGCATCATTTACACAAGGCGCGGACGCATCGTAATGGCGATCACCGTTGACGATATGCCGGTCGTCAGCTACGGAATGGACAACGCCGGCAACGAATTAATCTGGCGGCTGTCGCAGATTTTGCAGGACGGTTTGGGGAGATAAATTTCGGATGGCGAATGACAAATTCCAAATCTCAAATTTCAAATCAGCCGTTTGTTTAGTTTCGGGCGGAATGGATTCGTGCGTGACGGCGGCGATTGCCAAAGCCGAAAATGACGAAATCGCGTTTCTGCACATCTCTTACGGACAGCGCACGGAACGCCGCGAACTCAAGGCTTTCAACGATATTGCGGATTTTTACAACGTCGAAAAAAGACTCGCTGTTTCGATTGAATACCTGGCAAAAATCGGCGGCTCAAGCCTGACTGATAAATCAATCGAAGTTTCCGAAGCCGATTTGGAATCGAAGGAAATTCCGACGAGTTACGTGCCGTTTCGCAACGCCAATATGCTGGCGATTGCGACGAGTTGGGCGGAAGTTTTGCCGGCGAACTCAATATATATCGGCGCGGTTTCTGAGGATTCAAGCGGTTATCCCGATTGCCGACCGGAATTTTACGCGGCGTTTGAACAAACGATTGAAGTCGGCACAAAACCCGAAACAAACATTAAAATCATCACGCCGATTATCGAACTACCAAAAGCCGAAATCGTTGCAAAAGGCTTGGAATTAAACGCGCCGCTGCATTTGAGTTGGTCGTGTTACAAGAGCGAAGATTTGGCTTGCGGGAAATGCGATTCGTGCGCTTTGCGGCTGCGCGGATTTACGCTGGCGGGCGCGGTTGACCCGATTAAATACGAAAGTTAAAAAGCGTTTTTGCCAATCACCCAAGTCGTCATCGAGCGCAGATTCTGCACGTTGGTCGTTTTAATCGGCTCAATGAAAATTCCGCCTAATTTTTCCGTCGCTGAAATCAACATTTCTTCGTCAACCAAAAACCGTTCGCTGCCATCGGGCAATAAATATCGGCGTTCCGCGATTTTTTCTACTTTGTTCTCAATGGAAATCGTCGAAGCCAGCCGCGCGAAAAATATTCCCGAAGGCTTTAAAACCCGCCACATTTCCCGAAGCATTCGGTCAAAATGTTGCTCATTATCAGCAAAATGAAGCACCGCATTGCTGATAATCAAATCAAAACTTTCGTCGGGAAAAGGCATCTTTTCGACTTCGGCAACCTGAAAATTTTCAGAAGAAATTTCCGGCGCAAGCATTCGCGCCAGACTGCGAACATATTCAACCGCGTCCGGGTTTTGGTCAACTCCGAAAACCCGAAAACCGCTGCGGAGAAAATAATGCAGATTGCGCCCGCCGCCGCATCCGGCATCGAGAATTTTCATTGCGGGCGTGAACCGATTTTTCAAAATCTGGTCGAACAGATAAATATCAATGTCGCCGAAAAGCTCGCTCACGTTTATCATCGGTTGATGTTGGTTTTTACAATCAGTTTTGAAAGTCTTCGCGGACAAACGAAAACAAAGCCGCATCGTGAATTCTGCCGCCGATAATCAGCCGTTTCCGCAAAATTCCTTCGCGTGTCGCTCCGGCTTTTTCGGCGGCTTTTTGACTCGGTATATTTTCAACCGCTGCCAGAATTTCGACGCGGTTAATCGGTAAATCTTTAAATGAGGTTTTGGCGAGCATTCTGGTTGCTTCGCTTGCAACGCCGCGATTTTGTTTTGAAACGCGAATCCAATAACCGAGATTGTAAAATTTATGCTGTTTGTTCGGCTGATTCACCCCGACACCACCCAAAAATTCATCGGTTTCCGCGTCGAAAATCGCAAAGGCGAATTCGGTTTCATTTCGCCAATTTTCCCCGACTTTTTTGATAAAATCTTCGCTTTCGGCGCGAGTGTAATTTTCGTGACACCACGGCATCCAGCGCGAAAACTCGCCGCCTTTCGATTCGCTTGCCGCTTCAAATAAAAGCGGCGCAAAACCGGTTTCGTATTTTCTCAAAATTATTTTTTCGCCGACGATTTCGCTTCGCATCAGATTTCCAATCTTTCACGTTTAATCTTCAAGCCGTTCAAATTTCCCAACGCACCGAACGCGATTTTTTCAGTCTGGAAAAATTCACGCGCCAGACTTTGCACTTCTTCGAGCGTGACGGCTTCGATTTTCTCGATAGTTTCTTCCAGAGAAATCTGTCTGCCGTGAACCATTTCGAGTCTGGCTAAAGTTCCGGCGCGGACGCTTGAATCTTCCAACCCTAAAAGAATCGAAGCGATGGTTTGCTCCTTTATCAACTCCAATTCTTCCGCTGTAATTCCGTTTTTAACCACGCGGCGCAATTCGGCGATGGAAATGTCTAAAACTTCTTCGGTTTGCTTCGGGGAAGTTCCGGCGTAAATCTGGAACACGCCGCAATCCTGATACATCGCCGCGCTCGCGCCGACCGAATATGCCAAACCTTTTTCTTCACGAATTTTCTGCCAAAGGCGCGAAGACGTTCCGCCGCCGAGCGCGTTCGCCAGAATATCGCCTGCGTATCGGCGTTCGCTTTTTGCATCAACGAACGGCGCGGCGATTATCAAATGCGCTTGTTCGAGATTCGCATTTTTTTTGATAACAATCGGCGCGGCGATTTTTGGACTTTGGACTTTGGACTTTGGACTTTGAACTTTGAAGTTAAAACTTTTTTCGGCTAATTCGACAATCTGCGCGTGTTCCGTATTTCCCGCCGCCGCGATGATTAAATTATTCGGGCTGAAATATCTGGCGTGAAATTTTCTGGTCGTTTCGTGGTCAAATGTCCGAACCGTTTTCGGCGTTCCGGCAATCGAGAGTCCGAGCGGATGATTCGGGAAAAGTTTTTCGTTGAAAATCTCGCCCAAGAAATCTTCGGGCGCGTCTTCGGTCATTTTGATTTCTTCGATGATAACCTTTTGCTCGCGCTTTAATTCTTTCTCGTCAAAGCGCGGATTCGAGAGCATATCGGCAAGCAAATCAAATGCGTTGGCGATTTGGCTGTCAACAACCTTAATCGCAAAACCCGTTTCCTCGTGCATCGTGAAAGCGTCGAGATTGCCGCCCAAGCGGTCGGTTTCAATCGCAATCTGCAAAGCCGAATGCCGTTTCGTTCCTTTAAAAACCGCGTGTTCGATAAAGTGCGAAATGCCGTTCAATTCGTTCGGCTCGTGACGCGAGCCTTTGCGGAAAAAAAATCCGAGCGTGACGGAACGCACGTCGGGCATTCGGTCGGTAAGAATCGTCAAGCCGTTTTCAAATCGTGTGGTTTGTATGTTTTCTCTCATTGTGTAAAAGCAAAAGAAAATCGTAACAAATCGGTAAATTAACGGCAAAACCAACAAAAATCAGTGATTGCGTTTTTGTCCGCAATCATTGATTTTACTTAATGAATTTTCGTTAATCTTTAATTCGCCAGTCAATCGCGCCGCGACCTGCGTTTTCTAGTGCCTGGTTGGTTTTGGAAAACGGGCGGCTGCCGAGAAAGCCCCGCGCCAGCGGCGAAGGATGTGCGCCTTGAACGATGACGTGCCGCTGCGCGTCAATCAGCGGAGTTTTCTTTTGCGCGGGCTTTCCCCATAAAACAAAAACGACCGTTTCCTTTTTAGAATTAACAAGACGAATAATTTCGTCGGTGAAGTTTTCCCAGCCTCTATTCTTGTGCGAATTCGATTGACCTTCGCGCACCGTCAGAACGACGTTGAGCATCAAAATTCCCTGCTTTGCCCAATCGGTCAAATTCGCGTGGTTCGGCGGTTCAACGCTAATGTCGTCTTTTAATTCTTTGTAGATATTTTTGAGCGACGGCGGAATTCGCGCTTGTTTATCCTCGACCGAAAAAGCTAATCCGTGCGCCTGACCTTTTTGGATATATGGGTCTTGTCCGAGCAG
>JAJAZE010000434.1 GCA_026785925.1 Pyrinomonadaceae bacterium | reverse complement strand
CGTCGGAACTTTCAACTGCGAAACGACTTCCCGCGAATCGTTATTGATAACGACGACATCGGTAAAAGTTCCGCCGACATCAATGCCGATGCGGAATTTTGGATTCTGGAGATTTTTTTCGTCTGAATTCATTGCAACTCAAAAGAAATTTCCGGCTGCGTTCAGAGTCCAAACTTCAGTTTGTCTCTCCCGCCGCGCTTCGCGGGCGGAAGAACACTCGCCGGGCGTGGACTCTGAACGCTCGGCTTGTAATCCTGTTCATCCTGTCCATCCTGTAAATTTCTGACGTTCATCTCGTAATCCCCGCGCCGATTTCAAATAAATTCGGAATCGTCACCGGCAATTTTCCCTGAAATCTAACTTCGCCGAACATCACGCGAGCGGCGGCGGTTTGCGCGACTTCTTCGATGGCGTAAGTGACGGCGTAAGTTTTCGCTTCGGGAAACTGGCGAATCATATACGGATTGCCGAACGCGACGACTCCGACTTTTTTACTATCCAAAGCCAGCAATATTTTGACGAACGCGGCTTGATTTTCCGGCAGGGCGACCGTGCCTTTGGCGGCGGCGCGTTTGACGAACGGCGCGAGAATTATCGAATCGTAAGTTTTTGCCGCTGCCGAAACTTTCGCGTAATCGTCGGCGTTTGAACGGAAATCCAGTTTGAGAATTTTCGCGTTCGGCTGACGTTTCGCAATCTCGATTGTCAAAGTCGCGCCTTCAATCGAGTCGTCGTCCGCCGCGATGATGACGAACAAAGTTTTTCGGGCGGATTCCTTCGAGAGCGGCAAAAAGTCCGCTTCGTTTCGCAAAAGCGTGATTGATTTTTCGGCGACGCGCATTGCTTCGGCAATGTTTTCGGGTTTCTCGATTGCCGTGTTCGCGGCGGTCAAATCAACGAAACGATTGGTGAAAAGTCCGATGCGATATTTGGCGTTTAATAATCTTTCAACCGATTCGTTCAATCTTTCTTCGGTAATTTCGCCGCTTACAACCGCCGCTTCAATCGCGCTGATCGCCGCGTCCACATTCGGCGGAAACAGCACCACATCAACGCCCGCTTTGATCGCCGAAACCGCGCTCGCGCCGTTCGGATACGCTTTGGTAATCGCCCCCATTTCCATCGAATCGGTGGAAATAATGCCGTCGAATTTCAAATCTTTCCGCAAAATATCGTTGATAATTTTCGGGTTCAAAGTCGAAGGCAGGTTGTCGCCCGTGACGTTCGGCACGGCGAGATGCGCGGTCATAATCGCGTCAACGCCCGCGTCAATCGTCTTTTTGAACGGCGCAATTTCAGTCGCGTTCAACTCCGCGCGATTCGCCGAAATAACCGACAAACCGATGTGCGAATCGGTTGCCGTGTTGCCGTGTCCGGGAAAATGTTTCAAAGTGGCGAGACAATTTGCCTCACGAACGCCGCGCACTTCCGCCGCCACGAATTCGCCGACTCGTTTCGGATCGGCTCCGAACGAGCGAATGTTAATCACCGGATTATCGGGATTATTATTGACATCGGCAACCGGCGCAAACAGCCAATTTGCGCCGATTGCCCGCATTTCTTCACAGATAATTTTCCCCTGATTATACGCCGCCTGCACGTCACCTGCCGCCGCCACGCCCATATTCGTCGTGAACGGCGTTCCGGTTCTAAGCTGCATCCGCAAACCGCGTTCGTAATCAGCCGAAAAAAACAGCGGAATTTTGGCGAGCCGCTGCGCCCCATTCGTCAAAACCGCAATCGAATTGGCTTCGCCGCGAAAAAGCGTGAAACCACCGACTTTTAATTCTGTAATTTGTCGGCGCATTTCCTTGAATCTTGCGCTGTTCACATTCGCAAACTCGCCGCTCAAAGGCATCACGATCATCTGCCCGATTTTCTCGCGCAAAGTCATTTTCGCCAGTGTCTCCTCAACTGTTTTCGATTGATTTTTATCAACTTTCTGAGTTTGCGCGAAAGCCGTTTGCCGGCTGGCGAAAATCAATAAAGCCAGTAATATGAACAAGTTTTTCATAAAAGAGTTTTTAACCGCTGAAGAACGGCGATAAACGTAGATTTATTAAGTGATGCGATGCAGAAAAAATTTTAAGTTCAGAGTCCACGCTTGAGCGTGTGTTTTTCGCCAGCGAAGCGCGGCGAAAACAGCAAACTAAAGTTTGGACTCTGAACGAAGACGACATTTTAGTCGTCAAAACCTTCATTCAAAGCATAATGGGTGGTTTGTAAATCTAATTTTTCGGCGTTCCGAAGATATTGATTTTCTCGCCGCCTTTGGCTTTGTCCGTTTCGTTGACGACGATGTTTTCGACGTTCGGACAGCGCATATCGGTGAATTTTTCCGCCGTCATCGGCATTTGTTTGGCATCCGCGCCTGCGCCGCGCAAAAGAATCGTCGAAAGCCATTCCGCGCCGACGATTTGCGCCGTCGTTTTCTGCGCCGGTTTGCCCTCGTTCGCTACCTGGTCAATCGCGTTGACTCGTTTGAACTGACGCGGAACGCCCGCCGTAAAGCCTTCGGCATCGAAGTCGGTTTGAAAGGTTTTCGTCTTGCCGTCAGAAATTATCAAACGCAATTTGTTCGGCGCGGCGGCGATCACCGCCATCTGGACGGTTTCGCCCGGATAAAAATAAAACTCTTTTTGCGCGGGCGCGGAGTTCCACGTTTTCGTCCGCCAAAACGGGCGAAAGGCATTGCGCCGCGCACTTTTTTTGCCGTTCTCGTCCAGAGTAAATTCCCAACTCAAACCGGCATCAACTTCCGATTTGCCGCCCGCGTTGCCGCCCATATAAACCGAAAAATTATCGAGCGGCTGTTTCGT
>JAJAZE010000433.1 GCA_026785925.1 Pyrinomonadaceae bacterium | reverse complement strand
TCTAAAAAAACTATTAATACTCCCGCGGCTCGCGCCCCGCCCGCCCGCGACCTTCTCGGCGGGCGCCCGGGGCGCGCTCCAGTCATTTTCTGCTAAAGATTAAACGCACGAATTTCATTTTCCAGTTCAGCTTCAAGCCGCGTTTTTTCGGATTCCGATGTCGCACGTTCCTTCTCTATCGTCTCAAGGCGCGTTTCCTGGTCGTTGGCTTTGGCGATGTAGCGCGTAATCAGCGTTTTCGCTTCGGGCGTTTTTGACAGCGTTTCGATGTTTTCGCGCAGACGTTTTTGATCCGCTTCGATCTTCTCGACTTCATCGTCAAAAGTTTCCAGCTTCTCGACTATCCGGTTAATTTTAATCCGCAAGTCAATCAGTTTTTCGAGCCGCGCTTTGGTTTCGGCGTTGATGTAGCGGCGCGTCAAAAATAATTCCAAATCGCTGCGCGAAAGATTGGTCAGGGCGTAACTGTCCATCAAAGCCTGCTGTTCGGAAACGGCGATTTCCTTTTTGTCGAACGCCGCCAACTCGATTTTGAAACGATAAAAACGCGCCGTCGTGATGTCGGGTTTCGGCGTGTCGTCGGACAGCAGCCAGCCGTTTCGCACCGGATATTCGATGAAAACCGTGCGCGGTCGGTCGGTTTGATTTTGCAAAGAATAAGTTTTTCGCTCCTGTCGGAAGTAATGAACCTGAAACGTGCCGTTCAGAACTTTGATAAGTTTAGCGGGCGAACTGTCCGAATCCTGTTTGACGGTGACGAGCGTTCCCAAATCGAGCGCGTAGGAAATAAACCTTTGTTCTTTGGGTTTCAGGCGTTCCATCAACGCTTCGCCCGCGTAAGAATCCTTATCTAAAACTGTCAGCGAACCGCCTTCGAGCGTGAGCGCGGTCGTGTTGACGAGCCGCATTCCGCCCATTGGACGGTCGCGGCGCACCGCTTCGTTGTAAATCGAAACGCGCTCGCCGTCCATCGTCTTCTGGACAATCGGGATCAGAGCCGAACGGTCGCGCATCACGGTGACGGGCTGTTCGATTTTATATTCAAACAAATCGCCGATCTCTTCGCCGGTTGCCGCCGTCGTTACGCCGGAGTTTCCGCTCATCAAAGCGTTGCTGATGGAAGTCGTCGTTTCTGATGTGCCGTCAACGCTGAAATTATTGGAACTTCCCAGACTGCCATTGACTTGAACATTCTGGAGATTCTGAACACGCCTGCCGTCTGTCGGCAAGTTTTGAATTTGCCTTTGAGTAACATTGGTTTGTATCCGATTTTCGGAGCTATCAACTGTTCCCGTTCCGTTGCCGTATCCGACACCTGCGCCGCCTTCTTCGTAAATTTGCGGCGTTAATTTCAAATCATCGGGAATCGGCACAACCGGGCGATAACGATAAAACGGCTGTTGAATCGGCTGAATAAACGAAATCGGCGTTCCCGATACGAGGGATAACTTCACATCTTTCCAATCCTCGTCGCTGACGTTATCAACAATCGCCCAGCCCTGAAAAAAAGGTTTGCCCGCCTGGTCAAGCACGACGCGATACGTCGTTTTCCAAATCGGCGCGGCAATCGTATAGCTGACGATCATTTCGCGCTGTCCCGCGCCCTGTGATGTCACCGTGATAGTTTTCGCGTCGCGCCGCCGTGCGGAAGCCGTCGCGTTGGCGAATTCGTTGACATCTTTGACCGTGCCGTTTTCCAAAAGTTTGACCGAGCGGACTTCCGCCAAATCGAAGCTCGATATTTCGCCGTTCTCGCTGGCGATCACGAGAAAACGCGATTGCCGAGCCGGTTTGTCTTTATCGCCGAGAACTTCACGTTTTTCGACGGTTAAAATCGAGCCGATTGCCGTGCCGCCGTTTGCCGCGACTGAAACTTTCGCGCCCTGCAACTGCGCTAAAACTCCGGCGATGCCGCCGTTTGCGCCGTCGGTTTGCGCTTCGACCGAAAAGGGAATTTCCGCCATTTTCGCCGACGGCGGCGCGGACGAATTATAGGAAACCGCGCCGATTCTGCCTTGTCCCAAATCCAGCACGACCATTGATTTCAAAACGTCGTCAACCTGCGACTGCTTGAATGAAAGATTGATTTCCGCGTCGCCCGACACCACGCCGCGCCGCTCGATGTAGGCGACACCGTTGGAATAAAGGCTGACGCGCCGAATCGGAAGATTGTTGATTGCCGCCGTTTGATTATTGGCGGCGTTGGAAATTTGCGGCAGCGCAGTTCGCCTGTTCGGACGCACCTGCGCCGGAACTGAAATTGAACACAGCAAGACCAGCGAGAGAAACCATTTAATTTTCATTTTTTACTTTTAATTGCGGACAGGATTCTGAAGAACACTGTAAAAGATGAGGTCAAAGGATATTTAGTTTGCCTGCGCCGGAAAAGATTTCGGTTCAGAGTCCACGCTTCAGCGTGTTCCTCTGCCGCGCTTCGCTGGCGGAAGACACGCTCAAGTATGAACTCAGAACTTTTTCGGGCAAATTTACTTTTCCGTTTTGCTTTCTTCTTCGGCTTTGAACTTTTCCAATTGCTTTTTATAATCGGCGCAGTTTTTCGCCGTTTCAACTTTGTCGCTTTTGTTTTCCTCGATGCTCTTTTTCACGCTGTCACGAATGCGGTTAAGAAAAAATTCGCGCGTCGCCTTGGAAACGAAGTCGTCGTTTTGATTTTTCGACGATTCTGAAATCATACCGAGCAGTTCGTCGCACTCGGCAACGCCGGTTGTCGCGCCGCCAACGGTTGATTCAATCGCCGTGTCGGTCAACGATTTATCGGCGGTTTTAGTTGAACCGGAATTACTGTTCGGCGCGTCCGAACTACCGGCGAGCGGATTGTAAGAACTGCATCCTAAAATCGAAATCAGCAAAATTGCCAAACCGAAAGTTAAACCGAATTTGTTTTTCATAGTTTTATTCTCAAAATTTAGATAAAACCATTCTCTACGCTTTATCCAAATTTGCAAACTTCTCGATCAATTTTTTTTGTCCGAAGCCCGGAAAGCTAACGGTCAATTTGACGTTATCGCCCGTTCCTTCGCGTCGCAAAACCAAGCCTTTGCCGTATTTGGCGTGGCGAACGTGCGAACCGGCGACAAACCCATTCTCGATTTTGGATTTTGGATTTTGGATTGCGGATTGGTCGGAACCGGCGGCTTTCAACTTTTCAAATCCCGATAATGTTCTCGGCTTCGCTTCCTGATTTCCAAACCCTGCATCCTGACCTCCGACCTCTGAATCCTGTCCGCCGCTTTTCTTCATTTTGAAAAACTCGGCAATCGCGTCGGAACTGTTGTAAGTTTTTCCGGTGTAAGTCGCTTTCGGCTTTTCTTTTTCCGCTTCGCCTTTCAAGGCTTTGACGGCGTGTTTATTGGAGTTGACGGCGGAGCTTTTTCTAAACGACAGCCACGACGTGCCGCGTGACAAATCCCGAATCATTTCGAGCGGCATTTCATTCAAAAACTGCGACGGTTCCGCCGCCATTTCTTCGCCGTAAACGCGGCGGCGCATCGCGTGCGTAACGTATAAAATTCGCTCTGCCCGCGTGATGGCGACATACGCCAGACGACGTTCTTCTTCTAATTCTTTCGGATCGTTGATGCTTCTGGAATGCGGGAAAATGCCGTCTTCCAGCCCGACGATAAAAACAATCGGAAACTCCAGACCTTTGGCGGCGTGAACCGTCATCATCGTCACGGCGGCGTTGCGGTCATATTTGTCGGTGTCCGACGAGAGCGCGGAATGGTCAATAAAATCGCGCAATCCGTCGGCTTCCTGTTTGTCGTAATCAATCGCGGCGTTGACCAATTCCTGTAAATTCTCCAGTCTCGATTCGGATTCTTCGGAGTTTTCTTCGCGCAGCATTTTTGAATAACCGGTATTTTCAATCGCCGCGATGACGACTTCGGAAACGGCTTTATCGGTGTTTGCTGCTTCGCCGACTAAGTTGGAAAGTTTCTCGATAATCTTTTTGAAATCGCGCAGTGCCGTCAACGCTCTGGGCGTTAAATTGCGCGGCTGTTCGTAAGTTTCGCTGGTGATAATCGCCAACGCTTCCCACATCGAAGTCCCGAAATCCCTGGCGCGAAACGTCAATTCGTCAAGGGAAGTTTTCCCCAAACCGCGCGTCGGCGTGTTGACGACGCGCTGAAACGCGATGTCGTCAGACGGATTGATCGCCATTTTCAAATAGGCGATGACATCTTTGACTTCGGCGCGTTCGTAAAACGAAAATCCGCCGACGATGTTGTATTCGATTCGCTGGCGGCGCAACGCTTCTTCAAAAACACGCGACTGCGCGTTTGTCCGGTAGAGAATCGCCATTTTATCCTGCGGACTGTTGCGCCGGTAATCAATAATTTTCGAGGCGACGAAACGCGCTTCGTTGTCCGCGTCCATCGCCTGATAATAGTAAATCTTCTCGCCGTCAACTTTGTCCGTCCAGAGTTTTTTCTCTTTGCGCCCGGCGTTGTTGCTGATAATCGCGTCGGCGACATCCAGAATCGTCTGCGTCGAACGATAATTCTGCTCCAGCATAATAACTTTCGCGTTTTTGTAATGCTGTTCAAACGACAAAATGTTGGCGATGTCCGCGCCTCGAAAACCGTAAATTGATTGCGCGTCGTCTCCAACCACGCAGATGTTCTGCTGTTTTTCAGTTAAGAAACTTATCAGCGCGAACTGAATCGAGTTTGTGTCCTGATATTCGTCAACCAGAATATACTTGAATTTGTTGTTGTATTTTTCGCGGACTTCCGTCGAAACGCGGAGAAGTTTAACGGTTTTTATCAGCAAATCGTCAAAGTCGAGCGCGTTGGCGTTGTTCAAACGTTCTTCATACATTTTGAAAACGCGGGCAATCGCGGCTTTGCGTTCGTCGGTGTATTCGACGCTTGAGGCATACATTTCAAAATCTTCGCCGCGATTTTTCGATGCCGAAATTGCCGATTGAACGCTCCGCGCCGACAACTGTTTTTCGTCCATCCCAATGTCTTTGACGCAGGCTTTAATAACTTTCTGCGAATCGCTCGTGTCGTAAATGGTGAAAGATTTTTTGTAGCCTTCCTGCAAATGCTCGATGTCCTGCCGCAGAATCCGAACGCAAAGCGAGTGAAAAGTCGCAATCAGCGGCGCGGATTGAAGCTGCTGCCCTTCCAGAAAACCTTTGACGCGCTCGCGCATTTCTCCGGCGGCTTTGTTGGTGAAAGTTACGGCTAAAATGTTATACGGCGGAACATTTTTCTCGGCGATCAAATAAGCGATGCGAAGCGTAATAACGCGCGTTTTGCCCGAACCCGCGCCCGCCAAAACCAATAACGCGCCTTCGGTTTGCTCGACGGCAGCGCGCTGCGGCGGATTGAGGGAAGCTAGAATTTCCATAATCGTTTGGTGAAGGTTTAATGGTAAATTTTTAATGATGAAGCGTCAAAGTCAATGACTTATAACTGATGTTACGCAGCGCGGCTTTTTTCGGGCTACGCCCGCTGATGTGCGGAAAGGCTGTGCCTTTCCGTCTGCGGTTCAAGATATTTGGAG
>JAJAZE010000432.1 GCA_026785925.1 Pyrinomonadaceae bacterium | reverse complement strand
GCTTCTGTTTTTCATTTAACGACTCAAAAAATAATTGCTCAGAAGTTTTACTCATAGTTTATAGCTTTTCAACTCTCCAAATTTCTATTATTGTATCGTTATAAGTTATTTTTTACACTATCCTTAGTAGTCTGGAAATTAAATTTACGAGTGTTTTGCAAAAGTTTAGAGTCGACGCTTGAGCGTGTTTCCGCCAGCGCAGCGCGGCGGAATGCAAACTAAAGTTTGAACTCTGAACACTCAAAAATTTAATTTACGGACTACTTAGGTTGTAATAAATGCTCAACGAATCGGCTGCAACCCACGTAAAATGTAATTAAATGGTAATACACCAAACCAGGTTCAGTGCGTGAAAAAGCATTCGCAATGCAAAGACTAAACAGGTGTGTAAGAATACTCAATACTTAGTGGATGCTTTTATATTCTTATCTAAAAGTTTTTTAGCTTGTTTTACAACTTCTATATCTGCTTCGGCATAATGATAAGTCATCTGTCGCTGCTCGTGTCCAAGAAGCCGTTGTGTTAAATCGTCAGAAAATCCCATTCTACCCAAGCGAGTGCGAAAATTTCGGCGCAAATCGCGCAGACGCAAGTTTTCAATTTTCAGTTCCGTGCGAACTTTTCCCCAAGCGGTTTTGTAGGAGGCAGATGGAAATATACGGTCATTCAAATTTTTCTTTTCAACACTTAAGGCTTTGCCAGAGTGCTAAAAGAGCCGTTTTCAATCTTTCAGTAACAGGAACTAACCTTATTTTTCGCTCTTTGCCTTTGTAAGAAACAAGCTGAACAATTTCAAAATTATGTTCAAAAAAGTCGCGCCAGCGCACCGGCTCAAATGTAATTTCGGTATCTTCGTTTGATTCATTGACCGGATATAATTCTGACGGTCGCGCTCCGGTATCAAGCAAAGCTAAAAGCAAATAATAAAGCCGCGAGCGTTTCGACTTTTTGGCTGCATCAAGGATAAATTTTTCTTTCAAATGCATACTCGTAAAAACATAGAAAAGAGATATGTGAAAAGTGTCTCTTTTCTTTTTGCTCTGACAATGCTGCTTAGTTTATTCATAGTGCGGTCACGACTTCGCCTGCCAAGGTTTTTAACGCTTCTTCCAACGACAAAATATTGAAACGGTGTTAAGCTGTCAATATGAGTTACAGTCCATTAGCAATCAAACGCAGTTACGTTTTAGGCGAAATTTATAAGCAGTGCGATCCGATTGAGAGCATTCCGGTTTATATGAACGATCAAGCGGGCGAATTGCTCGGTCACGTTGACGAAAGTCTGGGACATTATGCTGACGCATTCGTTTTTCATTTACCCGAAATCGTTTGCAAACAACTTTCGTCGAGTCATTACGACTACGCTTTCGGCTTTGAATACTGCGAGAAAACAGACCAAACCGTCAGCCGCAAACGAATCAAGCTCAACCACATTTTGTTGGTCGGGAAAAAGCCTCTCTTTAACAAAAAAATCGTCTCTAAAGAAGAACTTGTTTTGGGAGAGTGATGTTTTGCACGAGCAAATTTCCAAAGTTGAGAGCTAACGAAACGCGATGAAACACAAGTTTGCAGTCTGGATGCTTGGCGACAGTGTGATTTTTCAGAGTGTTTCAAAAAGAAAAGCGAACGGCTAACGTCGTTTTTCCTCTTTTAAATCAGCCAGCTTCCGGCAACAGTGAGAATGCTGAAACCGAGCATTACCAAAACAACCAGCCAGCCCGCAATTTGCAGCCAGAGCGGATGTCGGTAGCCGCCGACGATTTTCGATTTTCGCGCTGCCAGCAGAATCAACGCCAGACCGACCGGCAAAATAAACCCGTTTAATGTTCCCGCCAAAATCAAAACTTTGATCGGCTGCCCGACAAACAGAAAAACGACGGTCGAAAACGCGATAAAAAAAATGGTCAGATATTTATCGTTTCGTTCGAGCTTCGGGTGAAAGGTCTTGAGAAACGAAACCGAAGTGTAAGCCGCGCCGACGACCGATGTAATCGCCGCCGCCCACATCACCACACCGAAAATTTTATAACCGACGTTTCCCGCCGCGTTTTGAAAAACGGATGCCGGCGGATTTTTGTCGTCAATCGTCATTCCCAGAGCGATTACGCCGAGCGAGGCGAGAAACAACAGAAATCTGATAACGGCGGTCAACAGAATTCCCGTCGTCGCTCCGCGATTGACTTCGCGGAGCGAATCCGTTCCGGTGATTCCCGCGTCAATCAAACGGTGCGCTCCGGCAAAAGTAATATAACCGCCGACCGTTCCGCCGACGAGCGTGACGATGGCGAGCGGCGAAATTGTTTCGGGATAAACGGTGCGAAAAGCGGCTTCGGCAAGCGGCGGACGTGACTCGAAAACGACATAGACGATTAAGACGAGCATCAGCAAGCCGAGAAATTTGACGAAAACGTCCATCGCTCTGCCGAATTCTTTGAACAAAAAAAGCGTGATTCCGATGATTGCGCTGATGATCGCGCCGGTTTTGACATCAATTCCAAACAGAATTTCCAAACCCAAACCCGCGCCCGCGACGTTGCCGATATTAAACGCCAGACCGCCGAGCGTGATTAAAATCGCCAGCACATAACCGCTTCCGGCGACGGTTTCGTTGGCGACATCCTGAGCGCGTTTGCCGCTGACGGTCAAAACGCGCCAGATATTGATCTGCGCGAAAACATCCAGGATTACCGAAAGCAAAATCACGAAACCGAAACTCGCCAGCAATTGTTTGGTGAAAACGGTCGTCTGCGTCAAAAATCCAGGTCCGATTGCCGAAGTCGCCATCAAAAAAGCCGCGCCCAAAATGACCGATGAAACGGAAGATTTTTTCATATAGTTTTTCGTTCAGAGTCCACGCTTCAGCGTGTCTTCCGCCGCGCTCGCTGGCGAAAAATTACGCTGAAGCGTGGACTCTGAACGCTTGCCGATTCGGGCAACTGCCGAAGATTATTTCTCAACGGCTTGAATTAAAACGCCGGTTTCTTTTAATCTACGGTTTATTTCCCGCGCAAATTCGAGCGCGTGTGCGCTGTCGCCGTGAATACAGACGGTTTCGGCTTTGATCGAAATTTTTTCGCCGCCGGTCGTCATGACCGTTTGCGCGGCGATCATTTCCAAAACCTGCGAACAGGATTGCTCGACGTTTTTAATCAAAGCGTTCGGCTGTGTTCGCGCCGTTAAGGTTCCGTCAGCCTGATAAGTGCGGTCGGCGAAAACTTCGCTGGCGGTTTGTAATCCGATTCGTTCAGATTCGGAAATCAAAAGGCTGTTTGATAATCCGTAAAGAATTAAATTTCCATCAATCACTTTGACGGCGGCGGCAATTGCTCCGGCTAAATCTCTATCTTTGGCAGCTTGGTTATAAAGTGCGCCGTGCGGTTTGACGTGATGGAGTTTGCCGCCCAACGCCGCGCACATTCCTTTGAGCGCGGCGACTTGATAAAGCACGATGTCGAAGATTTCCGTCGCGGATAATTTCATTTCGCGTCTGCCGAAACCCTGCAAATCGGGAAAAGACGGATGCGCTCCGACGGCGACTTTTTTTTCGACTGCCGCTTCAATCGTCCGCCTGATAACCGACGCATCGCCCGCGTGAAAGCCGCAGGCAACATTGATTGAGGAAACATAATCCATCAACGCCGCGTCACTGCCCATCCGCCACGCGCCGAAACTTTCGCCCATATCGCAATTTAAATCAACGGAAAACATAAATTAATCGTCGGACTGCAAGGAAAAATATGCCGTTTGACTCTGCTCGTCATAAACCAGATACACCGAATTTACATCGTCAATAGATTTTCTCTTTTGGTAATAATGACTTTGCGGTTGAGCTAAAATTTCTTTAGTTTCGGTTGAACCGTCGCGTTTTATAAAACTTCCCGTTAATTCGGGAAAATCATTCGCCGATATTTTTTCGATAGTATTTTTATTTGCTTGGAATTTTAGATGAGATAAATAGCCGAAAGGCGACCAAAAACCGGAGCCGTCAATAATGCGAACGTCCGCCGTCGGCTCAAAACCAAAATTTTTCGTGAAAATTCGATTTGGATAAAACAAATTCAAAAAACCGTCTCCTATGGCAAATATCAAAAAGAAGGTAGCTGAAATAAATACGACCCCGAAAAGGGCTAAGAAAGCGTTTTTGAGAACGTCAGCAATGTAATATTTTTCGGCGAAAAACCGAAGTAAAAAATATGTCGCCGTTGCCAGAGCGAAAAACATTAGCCCGAAGAACATAACAAAAATTATTCCCATAATTTCCCCAATCTTATGCCGGCTTTCAGCCAAGATAAATCTTTTTCAAATTTCAACGTCAAATTTTCGGCTTCCTCGATTGAAATTAACTCGAAATTTACTTTATCATTTGCGCCGAGTTGCGCGAGAATCGGTAAATCAACCGAAACAACGTGCGCGATTCGCGGATAACCGCCGGAAGTTTGATGATCCGCCATCAAAATTATCATTTGTCCGTCGGGCAAAAGCTGAATCGTGCCGAACGCGACTGCCGAAGAAACCATTTCGATTTTAGCCTGCAAATACAGCGGTTCGCCGTTCAGTCGAAAACCCATCCGATTGGAATTTCGGCTGATCGCAAAGTCTTGTTTGAGAAAATTCCGTTCGCCAATCGCCGTCAATTTGTTAAACTCCGCACCCGCGACGACGCGCGCCGTCGGCAGACGGCTGTAATGCGGAATGACGCTTCCGGTAATTTTGAAGTCGGCTTTTCGTTTTTCGTTGGCGGTTTTTGGTTTGTAAAATAGTTTGTCGCCTTTGATTAGCTCTCTGCCTTCAAAACCACCGATTTTTGCCATTAAATTCGTGCTTGCGCTGGCAAGCCATTTTTCAATTTGAAAACCGCCGCTGATTGAAAGATAGATGCGATTGCCGAAAGTCTTTTTTGTAAAACGCAGAGTTTGATTTTTTTCGGTTAGAACGGGTCTCCAATTTTCGATCAGCTTATCATCGAGTTTCGCGCCGAAATCCGCGCCGCCGAGCGCGAATATCGCCGGTTCCTCAAACTCCAAAACCGGCGCGGGAAAGTGCATTTCCAAAACCGCCGCATTTTCATCGTTGCCGAGTAGAATGTTGATTAAACGCGCCGCAGCTTTGTCCATCGTGCCGTTCGGGTTAATGCCGTAACGCCGAAAACCGTTTCTGCCCAAATCCTGAATCGTCGAAAGAATTCCGCTTTTGTGAATGAGAATACTCATTGCCGACTATTGTCTAACAGATTGTCTAACAAACTGAAATCAAGCCGCAGAAATCAGCCGCAAAAAGCACGGAGAACACGACAATATTTTTCGGTTGTTTCGCGTGTTTGGCGGGCAAAAGTTTTTAGTTTGCTAATCGTTTGCAACTTTCAAACAACTTTTGAGAGAAGATGACGGGAAATTTAACCACGAAATAAATCGAAAATTTTTCGCGGGTGATGACAAATTGTTTCGCGGTTCGTTTTTTTCTTTTCCGGTGAGCCTCGTGTTATACTTTGCCATTGTTTTAGCTAATCTAAATTTCCGACGGGAGAACAATTTTGAGCGTTTTAGTTGATAAAAATACACGGCTGATCGTGCAGGGCATCACGGGCAAAGAGGGAACTTTCCATACCAAACAAATGGTCGAATACGGCACGAACGTCATTGGCGGAGTCACGCCTGCCAAAGGCGGGACAACGCACGAAAACATCCACGTTTTCAACACGGTCGCCGACGCGGTGCAGGAAACCGGCGCGAACGCTTCGGTGATTTACGTTCCGCCCGCTTTTGCCGCCGACGCGATTATGGAAGCGGCGAGCGCGGGAATTCCGCTGGTCGTCTGCATCACCGAAGGCATTCCCGTCACCGATATGATCGCGGTTAAGGAATTTTTGCGCGGTAAAAACACGCGCCTGATCGGTCCGAATTGTCCCGGAGTTATCACGCCGGACGAATGCAAGATCGGGATTATGCCGGGACACATTCACAAAAAAGGCGTTGTCGGCATTGTTTCGCGGTCGGGAACTCTGACTTATGAAGCCGTCGGACAAACCAGGGATTTGGGACAGTCAACCGCCATCGGCATCGGCGGCGATCCGATTATCGGCACGACGCACACCGACGCGCTCAAATTATTCGCCGACGACGACGAAACCGAAGGCATTATTTTAATCGGCGAAATCGGCGGTTCCGCCGAAGAAGACGCGGCGCAGTGGGCTTTTGAAAGCGGACTCTCGAAACGCAAACCAATTGTCGCCTTCATCGCCGGACAAACCGCGCCGCCCGGTAGACGAATGGGACACGCGGGCGCGATTATCTCCGGCGGCAAAGGCACGGCGGAAGAAAAAATGAAGGCTCTCGAAGCCGCCGGCATCCACGTCGTCAAATCGCCCGCCGACATCGGCGCGACGATGAAACGGGTTTTGGGAAAATAAGATTTTGAGTTCACGCTTCGTTGAGTATTTTCACCTTCGTTCAGAGTCTACGCTTCAGCGTGTTTCCTTCGAGCGACGCACGGCGGGACAAACGGCGTTCCGCAGTTTGGACTCTGAACTCAAATGAAATTTTCGCATTCTTTCAAAGTTTCCGCCGCAGACATTGACGCGCAAAATCACGTCAATAACGTCGCCTATGTTAAATGGATTCAAGCTGTCGCCGTCGCGCATTGGTTCGCAAAAACCGACGAAGCGACGCGCGAGAAATTAACGTGGATTGTGACGCGCCACGAAGTTGATTACAAAAAACCGGCGTTTGAAAATGAGGAAGTCACGATTACCACTTGGGTCGGCGAACCGACGCGCGTCAGTTGGGAACGCTTCACCGAAATCTGGCGCGGCGAAGATTTGCTGGTTAAAGCCAGAAGCGTTTGGTGTTTGATTAACCGCGAAACTTTGAAGCCGACGCGCATTACATCAGAGTTAAAAGAATTATTCAATTAAAAATATGAATGAGCGAATATCGGTAAATTCAAGTATTCACTTCGGCAAACCCTACGTCGCCGGAACGCGAATCACTGTGCAGAATGTTTTAGAATTAATCAATGAAGGTTTGTCTTTTGATGAGATTAAACGAGATTATTATCCTGATTTGGAAACCGAAGACATTAAGGCTTGCGTTGATTATGCGATTGCATTAATTTCATCGGAAGATATTAAAATTGCTGCGTGAAACTACTACTTGACCAAGATGTTTACGAAGCAACGGCGCGGTTTTTGATTGATTTGCAACACGATGTTTTGCGCGTCAGAGAACTCGGAATGGCACAGGCATCCGACGAAGAAAATTTGAAAAAGGCTCTGGAATTGAAGCGCGTTTTTGTGACGCGAGACAGAGATTACGGAAATCTGGTTTTCGTCAAAGGCATCAGAAGCGGCGTTTTATATCTGCGAATTTTACCTTCTAATATCAATCGAGTTCACGCTGAAGTTGAGAGAGTTTTAAGTTTATATGATGAACACGAATTGAAATCGGCGTTTGTCGTCATCGAAGCGGATAAGCATCGTTTTAGAAAGATATAATTGACTGCGAAACTTTGAAGCCGTCGCGCGTTACATTGGAGTTGAAAGAGGTATTTCAATGAGGTGAATATGAAATTTTTGCAGATTTTAATTCTGATGTTAGGGCTGACCATTTTCGTAAATGCTCAAAATATTGAGAAGTCGGTGGTTTTGAGTGGTAGGATTTACGATTCAACTGGCTGGATGATGTCTGACGTTAAGATTACAGTTACAAATAAACAAAAAGAAAAAATTCAAGTGACGACAGATAGCGAAGGTATTTACCAATTAAAACTTTTGCCTGGTATACACAAAATCGTGATTGAGTCAGCTAAATTCAAAAAAGTTGTTCTGAAAAAATTCAAGGTCGAGCAAACTGTAGATAGCAAAATGAATCAGGATTTCGTTTTAGGAGATTCCGTTACTGTAAACTAGGTTAGGAAATTTTTATTAATTATAAAGAGGAAAAATAATAAATAATGAGCAATTTAACATTTGGAATTATCAAGCCCGACGCGGTGGCGAAAGGGCATACGGGAAAAATTATTGACAAGATTTTGGCGAGCGGCTTTCAGATTCGCGGGATGAAGCTGATTCATCAATCGAAAAAGCAGTCGGAAGGTTTTTACGCCGTTCACGCGGAACGTCCGTTTTTCGGCGAATTGACGGAATTTATGTCGAGCGGCGCGTGTGTCGTTCTCGCGCTGGAAAAAGAAAACGCCGTCAAAGCGTGGCGCGATTTGATGGGCGCGACCAATCCGGCGGAAGCCGACGAGGGAACTTTGCGAAAGGAATTTGCCTCGTCAATCGGCGAAAATGCGGTTCACGGTTCAGATTCGGACGAAAACGCGGCGATTGAGATTTCGTATTTTTTTAGCAAACTTGAATTAGTTTAAGAGTCAAGGTATAAAAGTTTAGCAAGTTCGGAAAATTTAGAAAGCCCAGACGTTTTTCAAATTTTCCGAACTGATGAATTTTTCAAACTTTCCGAACTTGTCAAACTTTTTTTAAGGACGAAAAAACGATGAAAAGATGCCCAGCTTGCGATAAGACTTTTGCTGACGGAATGAGATTTTGCCAGACCGACGGCACAGTTTTGGTTGAAGACGTTCCGGCTGCCGATCCGTATAAAACCGTGGTCGGCAGTCAAAGCGACATCGCTTCGGCGATGCCGCCGCTCGACCCGTTCAAAACCATCGTGGCGACTCCGCCGAAAGTTGAAGCAGACATTCTGCAACTGCCGGAAGAATCCGATTTATTGAAGACGATGGTCGTTTCGCACGACGAGTTACGGGCAGAATTGAAGGCGGAAGCAGACGCGCCGCTGCTCGATATACCGCCGCCGTTTGCGCCTTCCGCGCCGCTGATTGAGCCGAAACCGGCAAGCCCGAAAGAGTTTTCGCCAACGCCGAAATCTTATGAATCTGCGCTGACTCCATCGGATTCGGAGTCGAGTTCACCGAAGTCTTTTGAAATTGATTCGAGCGATGCGACCGCCGATATAAATCCAGTCGCCCCGCCGGAGAACGTAGCGTCGCCGTTTGATTCAAAGCCGTCAGCGACAAATTTTTCTACGCAGTCGCCCTACGGCAATCAGGAAAATAAACCGATACCTTCGCCGTTCGATGGTTCGATGATTGGCTATCTTCCGCCTTCCGCACCGCCGTTCGGTGCGCCGCCGCCGCTGGTGAAAGAAGCCGAACCGATGTTTGGCAGTTATCAGGAACCTGCCGATACTTCGTCGCCGTTTCAACCGCCGTCACCTTTCGGGAACGCCGAACCGTTTAATCAACCGATTCAGCAAACCGAGTGGACACCGCCGCCCGCGCCGATGTCCGAATGGCAAAATCAGGGGTTAGGCGCGAACACGCCGTTTCAGCCGCCGGGCGCGGCGGGCGGTCAAGATCAAACACTGGCGATTGTCTCGTTGGTGTGCGGAATTTTAGGCATTCTTTGCTGTGGTTTGGTGACCGGCATCCCGGCGATTATTACCGGCTATATGGCAAAGAATAATGTTGATTCGAACCCGGGTCAATACGGCGGACGCGGCTTGGCGGTCGCCGGTATGATTATGGGTGGAATCAGTATCTTGTTTAGCATTTTGGGCATTATTTACTACATAGTAGTGCTTGCCTCGGCAAAGTTTTAAAGCGTATATAAGAGCTTAAAATTAAAATTCCGCTTCAATTGGATGGAAGCGGAATTTTTCGGTTATAATTTAGTAAAACTTTATCCAGAGGAATAAAAATGTCATTGATCAGCGACGTATTAAAATCAACCAAAGCCGTTATTAAAGGAATGGCAAGCACTATTTCACAGCTTCCGAAACAAAGTTGGACGGTGCAGTATCCAGATGTGCCGATTACGGTGCAGCCGCGTTATCGCGGGCAGCATCTGCTGCACGTTGACGAACTCGGCAAGGAAAAATGCGTGGCGTGTTATTTGTGCGCGGCG
>JAJAZE010000431.1 GCA_026785925.1 Pyrinomonadaceae bacterium | reverse complement strand
CGGGGAAGAAAACGAGCTGCTTGAAAACCTTAATTATGAGAGATGGACGAATGGAATAACTAATTTCAGAGGCTTCGACCGTAATCGTATCAAAGTTGTCAGAGGCGTTCTCGGTGAAAACCTAAAAATTCAGTTCTGGAAAGTTTTGAATGAGGAAGAGATTCCTTTACTCAAGAAGGGCAGTTGGTCATATCGGTTTTCCGATTCAACCAAACCCTTCATTTTCATTGACCGTAATTACTACTACGGGATTTGCCCGTCGTTGCCATCGGAAGAAAAACACTACGCTGATGTCCTGCTTGCTAACACGAGTGCGCGAGGTCATCTTGTTATCCGCGGCAAAACAAACAGAAATATGCGAAAAATCGAAAAAGAAGTTCTTAACAGATTGGTGAATGATTACAAAGTTCCGCCAGCGCGTTTGAAAGTCTTTTATGTAAAAGACAAAAAACATCAAAAATTAGAAGCGGATATAGAATTTTGGTTTGTTCCGTAGACAGGAAAAGAAAGTCTCATCAAAGCCCTTTTTGTAGTTGATTACGATACATTGCTGAAAGAGCATATTAGACCTCTTACATAAGTCAAAGACAGGGAAAATTAACCGCAGATAAAGCAGATGAACGCAGATTTTTATTTAATTTTATCCGCGTTCATCCGCTTCATCTGCGGTTAATTCTTATTTATGCAAGAGGTTTATTGTTTATCGCCGATTTCGCGGTAATCGCATTAATTTCTCTGCTTGGAAGAGTCGAAAGACTTTTTCGCATTGAAGCGACGCTCATCGCCGTCAAGAGTGACAGCGTTCCGTTTGGGAGCAGTCTTGTCTATTTTTGTCGAGATGTTTAGGTTAAGATAATTCGATGTCGCTGCCCGGAAAAATCGCATCTTTTATTGAAAAATTGCCCGGCGCGGAAAACACGCGGCGATTTTACGAGCAGTTGACGGAAAAATCGCCTGCCGAAGCCAAAAGGCTCGCCAAAAACGAAGGCTTGCTGTCCGATGTGCTGACGCTCGCCGCTTTCAGTCCGCTTCTGGCGACGACGATTCTGCAAAATCCGCCGTATGTGGCGTGGCTCAACCGGCAGCGTATTTCAACCAAAGTGCGCGGCAAAGAAGAGTTGATCGAATCTCTGGCGCGCTTTGCCGCCACTAATTCGAGCGTCGAAGCGAATGTTTTGCTGGCGCGTTTTCGCCGCCGCGAACTGCTCAGAATTTATTTGCGCGATATTCGCAATCTCGCCGCCGTCGTCGAAATAACCGAAGAAATCTCTCATCTCGCCGACGCGATTCTCGAATACGCGCTTCGATTAGCGCGTCAGGAACTCGATAATCGTTACGGTTCGCCGCTCGAAACAGACGGCAAAAACCGCGCCCGGCAAGCTCGTTTCTGCATCGTCGCGCTCGGCAAACTCGGCTCGCACGAACTGAATTATTCATCCGATATTGATTTGCTGTTTCTTTATTCAACCGACGGTTCGACTTCCGGGCAAGGCGTGCGCGGCACGCTGACCAACCGCGAATACTTTATCAAGCTCGCCGAATTGATTACCAAAATCGTCGGCGCACCGACCGGCGAAGGCGCGGCTTATCGCGTTGATTTGCGGCTGCGTCCGCACGGTCGCGTCGGCGCACTGGCGATTTCCGCCGCCGAAGCTGTCAACTATTATGCAAATTCGGCGCGGAGTTGGGAACGTCAGGTGCTGATTCGTTCGCGCGTTTCGGCGGGCGACGCGGACGTTTTTCAAGGGTTTTTCCAGCAGGTGAAAGCGAGCGTTTTTTCGATTGATGAAACCGTCGAAAACGCTCTTTCCAGCGTGCGGCTTTCAAAAGAGCAAATCAACGCCGAGAAGATTTCCGACAAAAATTTCAACGTCAAATTGGGCAAAGGCGGCATCCGCGAAATCGAATTTATCGCGCAGGCGTTACAGCTTGCCTACGGCGGACGCGACGAGTGGCTGCGTGCGCCGCACACTTTAATCAGTCTTTCACGGCTTGCCGACCGCAAACATATTGCCGAAACCGAATTGACCGAACTGTTCGAGGCTTACGAATTTTTGCGCCGTCTCGAACATCGCCTGCAAATGGAAAACGGATTGCAGACGCATCTCGTGCCGCACGAGGCGGAAAAGCGTTCGCTGACGGCGCGGCGAATGAATTACGGTTCGCTCGACGATTTCGACGCAGCCGTCAAAAAGCATTCGGCAAACGTCAATCGAATTTTTGAGCGCGTCTTCGGCAGCGAAAAAATTGCGGACAAAATCGTCGCGCCGATGCTTGCGCCGCTGCCGTTTGACGCGCCGCTCGCTGACGATATTCAAAATTCGCCGGCGGATTTGCCGACTCAGCCGTCTTCGCTCGAAATTTTAACGCAAATCTCGCCGTATTACGCGGAAATGATCGCCTCGAATCCGAGTTTGGTAAGTGATTTGCCGAGCCTCGAAAGTGCTTTCACTGAGAAAAACTATCGGGAAATTTTTCTCGCCGCCGTCGCTCCGCCAACCGACTTTAAATCCGCTTTAGCAATTTTGAGAAAAATGCGGTCACGCTCTCTGCTGGAAATCGTCGCTTTCGACGTTTTCGGCAAATTGACGCTTCAGGAATCCAAACGACGGCAAACCGAATTAGCCGAAGCAAGTCTCGCTGCGGCGATTGTTCTGACGAAAAGCGAACTCGAAAAAAAGTTTTCAGTCTCGATTGCCGAATTCCCTTTCGCCGTTTTAGGTTTGGGCAAGCTCGGCGGCGGCGGCATAGATTACGGTTCGGATTTAGATTTGATTTTGGTCTACGATGACGAAGTAAGTCTGCCGGTCGAAAATCTGACGCACGCCGAATTTTACAGCCGCGCCGTCGAGATTTTCGTCACCGTGCTTTCGAGTCTGACGCGCGACGGATTGCTTTACCGCGTGGATTTGCGCCTGCGTCCCGATGGCAAAAACGGCGCGACTTCGATCAGCAAAAGCGCATTTCTTAATTATCTGGAAACCCGCGCGGCGATGTGGGAATGGCTCGCCTACGTCAAACTGCGCGGCGCGGCAGGCGATTTGAAGTTAGCCCGCGAAACCGAAGCGGCAGCTAAAAAAATAATTTACGCAAACGCGCAGAAATTAAAAGCTGAAGGCTCGGAACTCAAAACTTTACGCGAAGAATCGCGGCGGATTCGGGAACGGCTCGAAGCGGAAAAATCCGGCGGCAGAAAAAACAAAGAAATTGACATTAAATTCGGCGCAGGCGGAATGCTCGACGTTTATTTCGCTGTCCGATTTCTCCAACTGCGCGACGATGTGCCGGACGACGCAGACAATCGTTCGACCGCTTTTATTCTCAAAAAATTACACGAAAATGGATCTTTAAATAAGGAAGATTTTCAAAATTTCTTCGACGGCTACGAATTTTTAACCGAACTCGACCATAATTTGCGCCTGACCGTCGGACGTTCGAGCAAAATTCCGCTCGCCAATCAAACGGCACTGCAAACGATTGTTAATCGGATGAAGATTGCTTCAATCAAAGATTTGCTGCAACAATTGACGCTTCACCGACTCAACATTCGCGCTGCTTTTGAAAATATAATGAACTGATTACACCGCAGTAAAATCACTTTGATTGGGACAGTTACAGAAAGTATCACAATCCGCCCGCCCTGCATTATTTTCTCGTGCAGAATCAATCTTTGGTAGTCTGATTTTTAAATTTCCGGTTTCGTTCCGAGTCCAAACGCGGAACGCACTTTGCCGTTTCCTTCGAGCGAAGCGCGGCGGAAACACACGCGCGGGGCGTGGACGCGGAACGCTTGCCGAAAACCCAAAAACTTAAATTACAAAGCACTAGTCTGAATTGAGCAGAAACTCATTATAAATATGAAACACATTATAACTTTAACTTTTATTTTCGGTTTGGCATTCGCCGTTGTCGCGCAAAGCGAAGTTTTAACCAACGCCGATGTCGTTTCGATGACGCAAAGCGAACTCGGCGCACATTTAATCGTTGAGAAAATCAAGGAATCGAAAGGCGCGTTCGATGTTTCGGTCGCCGGATTAATCAATCTTAAAAAGTTTGGTGTAAGCGATGAAATCGTCGCGGCGATGATGGAAAAAAGCCGCATTCTCCGAGAAAAGTCCGTTGTCGGCACGACCAATCAAATTTTTTCCGACCGCCAACCAATAATCGAATCAGTGCCGACAATTATCAAAAATTCTGCCGACGCGCTGCGTTTGGCGAAAACCGTCGCCATCGAAAAATCTACGATTAATCCATCCGGGCAGGCTCTCGAAAAAGAGTTGATGAAGCGCAGAGACTGGCAGAAATTAAACTTGAATATCGTGCGCTACAAAGAAGGCGCGGATTTGCGCGTCGAAATCGGCTTCGTGCCGTTTTCGATTCTCACGCACCGTTACGTTTTCCGCGTCTATGACAACCGCAGCGGAACCGTTATCGCCGCCGGTGAAACGACTTCGTGGGGCAGTCTGGCGAAAAATCTGGCGCGGGAAATTTCTAAAAAATTGAGCAAAATCCTATAAAACAGTTCATTTAATCAATACTTCGGACAGTTTTTTGTTTGCTTGAGGTCTAATAAAATCAGGACTTCTCGAATGACCGAATTCTTTTTTCAACATTAAATCAATGTTAGGTGTTGAGCTAACATTGATTTAAATAGCCGCTTTCTTTATTTTTCAATAAGTTAGCGAAAATTACCTTTCAAAAACTGTCCGAAGTATTGTTAATGAAACACAAATTTACTTCGTCTGAACGACCCGACGAGTAATTATAACGACTTCGCTCCCGCCGAAAGCCGTTTTGCCGACTGTCGAACCGACAAAATTGAAACCTGCGTCTCCTGCTTGACTGAGTTCTTTTTGCATCGTGGAAGTTTTTGAAGTCGCAAGCAATTTATACTCGTATCTTTTGATTTCGGCTTTCGTGTCTTTTTCTAAAATCACAACTACCTCATCGCCGCCGATAAACGTGTCAAGCACAGTCTGCCCTGTAAATTCAAAACCGTTGTCTCCGGCTTCCTGCATTTCTTTCTGCATTGTCGAGGTTTTTGACGTAGCGAGAAGTTTATATTGATAGCGTCCTTTGTTTTCATCTTCTGCCGTTTTCGACATTATCACTACCACTTCACTGCCGCCGAAAGTAGTTTTGCCGCCGGTTACGTCTTCAAAACGATAACCTGCGTCCGCCGCTTCGTTGAGTTCTTTCTGCATCGTCGAAGTTTTCTTTGTTGCGAGAAGTTTGAACTGCGTCTGTGCAAACGAAGTTGTTTGACATAGAACCAGTAAACACCAACAACAAAACGCTGTGAACAATATTTTTTTCATAATTTACACCTATTTTTTGATTAGATTTTCGATTCGTGTTTTTAATTCTTCTGAGACTTTCCAGTTTACGCTGCCTTCTTTGCTATAAATTCCGACGGTCAGTTCTATTTCGGTCGGAACAGTTTTCCATATAAAATTGCCGTCTTCATCTTTTAAAGGAAATTCAACCGTAAAAATATCGTAGTCGTAATCACGATTGACGAAGCCTTTCAAAGCGACAACTTCGCGTAAATCATTTCTGTTGATTCCTCGAAGCGCAGAATTGGAGTTTTCGGCATCTTTCGGCTTGAGCGATGACCGCCAACTATTAGGAATTACGCCTGAACCTTCGCGCGGGTCAATTTCTACGATCACAATTAGACTGTTAAACTTTTCGGCGGCAGCAACCAGCGCATTCGTTTCTTTATCGGATAGTCCATTATTGATTTGCTCAATTCTGGCGGTCGCTCGAATTGCTTCGGGCGACATCAATGTTGCCCGCAATTTATAGTTGAATGATTTGTCGGTGCTGATAATTCTGGTGTCGAAAAATCCGCCGACGCGACCTTTCACCCGCCAGGATTCACGAATTTTCGTCGCTTGCTGTGCGCTCCAAGACAAATACGCTTCTTTTGAATTGTTCTGAGCCAAAATACAAGTTGACAGCAAAAATGCAACAACCAACGTATTGATGGAAACAAGAAAAACTTTCATATATCTCCTTTATCACTTAAATTTTTATAAACTTGTTCGAGATAAAAGGCAGTGATTCGCTTAAACGGACAAACATTTTGCTCTAGTGGTCAGGCACTTTTATCTAACATATCCACCCTTTGAGTTTTCGAGTGTTCAATTGAAAAAGTGATTTGACAAGGCTTTGAACTTAAATAATTAAGCACTCAACTTGGTGCCGGAACTGCTCAATTATTTGTGATGTCCAACTAAATCTTGAGTTAAGTCTTAACACTTATAGCCTACCTGCCAAAGTTTGTCAAAGGAATTATTTTGGAGCATAGTAACGTCAAAGTTGACCCGGCGACGCTTTTTCATTGCGAAAAATCCGTCTGAGAAGTTATCCTAAAAAGCATTCTGATGAACTCTAAAATCTTTATTTGCTTGATAATTTTCACTCTCACGTTTTTTGTCAATGCGCGGGCTGAATACTTTCTGTCCAAAAAACGTCATTTCGATTAGCGAAAAACTATTGCAGTCAATTGGAGTTCTTACTTTACTAATTCGCTGTTTAGTTAAAATCCGTATGTTACAATTAGACAATTATGGGACAAATCACCATTGATATTCCGCAAAGCGTGAATCGCAAATATCGAATTGTTTCGGAAAATTCAGCAAAAGAATTTTTATTGTATTTGGAAAGTTTGACAAAAGAGCAAGTTATAATCGAAATTTACGAAACT
>JAJAZE010000430.1 GCA_026785925.1 Pyrinomonadaceae bacterium | reverse complement strand
AACCGCTTTTTGCAGATTGGCGAAGATATTGATTTGAATGTGCAAGTAAGAGATTTTCAAAATTTGGAAGACGGTTTTGCCGAACTCGAAAAAGACAGCAAGTATAAAGCGTTGATTTTAGATGCAAAAGCCTTGATTACGCCCGAACAGGAAAAAGATGATTTCGATTTTCTGCCTGTTGCGCTGCACCGACTTGAGAAACTCAACCGGAAAACAGGAAGAATTCATACGCCGTTCGCCGTAATCACAGGTTTCTACGATAATTTCAAGTCGTTTGAAACGATTGTAAAAGAGCAAAAAGGGAAACTTTTTGACAAATCTTCGCAGGAAGAAGAGATGTTTCAGTATTTATTAAAGGAAATTGCTAATGCTGAAAATACCAAAATTGAAAAGCAATATGCCGATGTTTTTGAAATATTTGATAAAGCCTATTTGGAAAGTAAATATAGAGTTAAGTTAATCAACATCTTGGCAAACCTTGAAGATACTTCAAAAGCCGATTCTATTTTGCAGGATTTGAGGGTAATTCAAGACGAAATATACAATGCTCTAAATAGAAAGGATAAAAACATTGTTCCGTCAACAGTAAGCAAATGGAATAACAAAAAGCGATTGGATGAAGATGTCCCGCCGTCATTTGCCGATAAAAACAAACATCTTTCGGGTAACGAAGACAACTACAAGCCAACGACGACGGTTTACCAAACCCCGACAATTTCCTTTTTTGCCAATACTATTTATCGAGTAAGCAGTTCATTCGGCAGTCACGCAATTCCAAAGCCGACCAATGTAACAGTCGAGTATTGGGAAATGCCGTCAAATTACGCTGTCAAAAGTTTGGTCTTTGCGTTGTTGGAACAATTGTTATGGTTCAAGAATTTGATGGAAAAACCATAAAACATAAATGCCAAAGGTTGATTTTCAAAAAGTTATCGCTTCGCCTGTTGCGGCTTATGATGAAGGTTTGCGATTTTTTATGGGCGAAGGAATACTGAACGAAACGCTGCGGCGTGTGGCGAAAGATTTGGAAAATCACGACATTAATTACGTCGTTGTTGGCGCGGTTGCGCTGAACAGCTACGGTTATCGGCGTTTTACCGAAGACATTGATTTGATTTTGACGCGGGAAGGGTTGGAGAAATTTCAAAAGGAATTAGTCGGTTTAGGTTATCGTCCGGCACAGACAGGCGCGACGAAGAAGTTCAGAACGACCGCCGAAAACGTCACGGTTGAAATAATCACGAGCGACGAATTCCCCGGCGACGGCAAGCCGAAACTTGTCAGATTTCCTAACCCGAACGAAAACACGGTCGAGATTGACGGCATTAAAACCTTGAGTTTGGAACAATTAATCGAATTAAAACTCGCGTCGGGAATGACCGCGCCGCATCGCCTGAAAGATTTGGCGGATGTGCAGGAATTGATAAAAGTTAGAAACTTGACCGCCGAATACGCCGAAAAACTAAATCCTTTCGTACGCGAAAAATATCTGGAACTGCAAAAAGCGGTTGCCGAATCAGAAGAATAAAATGCTTATTTATCACATCGTAACGCCCGAAAATTGGGAGAAATTTAATGACGCAAGCGAATACGAAGCCGAAAGTTTGGCGGCGGAAAAATTTATTCATTGCAGTTACCGCCATCAGATTGACGGCGTATTGGAAAGATATTACAAAAACCAATCGAAAGTGTTAGTTCTGCATATCAATCCGCATCTGCTGACGGCGAAACTCGTCGCCGAGCGTTCGACGGGCGGCGAAGTTTATCCGCACATTTACGGGAAAATAAACAAAACGGCGATTGTTGACGTGGAAGAAAAATTTACCAGATAAAGATGCGCGAAAACTTTGACAAAATTATTAAAGCCGAATCGGAAGAAGCCCAACTGCTTGGCAAAATTGATTTTGCGCGGTTGCCGCAGCACATCGCCATCATTATGGATGGCAACGGGCGTTGGGCGAAACAGCGCAGCCGACCGCGAATTTTCGGGCATCAAGCGGGCGCGGAATCGGTTCGCGCGACTCTCGACACCTGCGCCAGATTACAGATCAAAGCCGTCACGCTCTATGCTTTCTCGACCGAAAATTGGAAGCGACCGGAAGATGAAGTTTCCGGTTTGATGCAGATGCTCAAACTGTATCTGAAAAAAGAGTTGAAAACCGTTCACAAAAATAATATCCGCTTTCAGGCAATCGGGAAAATAAGCGGTTTGAGTGAAGATTTGCAGAAGGAACTCGCCGCCGCCGCCGCTTACACGGCGACTAATACGGGAACGATTTTGAGCGTCGCGCTCAATTACGGCGGACGCGCCGAGATTACGGAAGCGGCGAAAAAAGCCGTTCGGCGACTGCTCGAAAACGGCGATTCGATTGAGGATTTGCGCGAAGCAGACATCGAACAAAATCTTTACACGAACAATCTGCCCGAAGTTGATTTGCTGATTAGAACGAGCGGCGAATTTCGCATTTCCAACTTCCTGTTGTGGCAATTGGCTTACAGCGAAATTTATGTGACACCGACGCTGTTTCCAGATTTTCGCCGCCAGCACATCTTCGAGGCGATTGTCGAATTTCAAAAACGCGAGCGACGGTTCGGCGGAATTACAACAAAAAGATAAAGGATGAAGGATGAATAAATCTTTATTCTTTATCCTTCATCCTTTATCCTTTAGAAAGTTCTTTATGAAAAGTCGTCTTCTAACCGCGCTTATTGCGCTGCCGATTTTAATTTTATCAATCGTTCTGCCGCTGTTTGCGCCGCAGTTTGAACAGGCGAACTGGCTTTTTACGGCGATTGCCGCATGTGCTTTTGCTGCCGGATTGTTTGAATTTTTTTCGATCACCAAAAAACTCGAACTCAAAGCCGATGCCGGAGTCGCTTATTTAGGAGCAGCGGCTTTATTTATCTCGTTCGTTTTCGATGCGCCGTCAAAAGCTCCCGATCTGCTGATTTTAACCGTCGCGCTTTTTATTATTATTGTTCTAGCGACGCAGATGTTCCGGTTCCAGAAAGATTTTTCCAAAATGTTGACCGGCATCGGCGCAACCGTTTTCGGCGTTTTATACGTCGTGTTTCTCGGCGGATTTCTGGTTGCCGTGCGCGTCGGTTTCGACCCAATTTTGTCTTCAAAATTGCTTTTGTTCTTTTTCCTCGTCAATTTCGGCGCGGATGCGGGCGCGTATTTCGTCGGGAAAAATTTCGGCAAACACAAACTCGCGCCGCTGATTTCGCCGGGCAAAACCTGGGAAGGCTTGGTCGGCGGCGTTTTATTCAGCGCGGCGTTGGCGGCACTCGCCACCTTCTGGTTTTTCCCCGAACTACCGTATCAATTTTCGATTCCGCTGGCAGTTGTGATGGCGATTGCCGGCGTGACCGGCGATTTGGCGGAAAGCGCGATGAAACGCGGCGCGGATGTCAAAGATGCCGCCAACTTTCTGCCCGGTCACGGCGGTTTGCTCGATAGATTAGACAGTCTGCTTTTCTGTGCGCCGATTCTTTATTATTTTGCGCGGTTTTATTTTTAGAGCAGTTCAAGAATGAATTGACGAAACAGCGAATGCTGGAAGCCACCCTTCCTGACGGTCATTTCGGGAGGCTTGAATGACTAAATCAAACCGGAATTCAAACAGAAGTTAAAACGCCGGGTTCGATAAATTAGCCGGTCAGAATGGCTGCTCGTCGCCTGCTTTTCCGTGTCAGCAGCTAAAAAAAGCCTGTTCGCAATTTACGAACAGACTTTTTTCGTTGTCGTGCGAAAAATTATTTATTCTTTAATTTTGGCTCTTTTAACTTTTGTTTTCTCGCATAATTTATTTCGGCTTTTATTTCATCCTGCGCGTAATCATCCAGGAAGAAGTCCGGTTCATTCGCCAAGCGACCGGCATCAACCGTTGATTCGATAACGCCTTCGATTGAATCAGGCACATTGGAAAAGAAATCGTGTCCGGTCAATGTTTCGACATAATCAACGCTCACACGGAAATCCCGCCAATTGCTGCTGATGCCGTTTTGATTCGGCATCACGACGGCGATCAGACGGGTTGCCGTCGTGACCCGCGAAACATCGTTTGAACCGTTCGGCAAAACCATAATCACTTTCCAGGTATAAGTCGGAACGGCGACGTTGCCGCCCGCGATGTATCCCGAAACGCCTTGTCCGCCGGAAACGATATACATTTCATTCCCGGAATTCGCCAGCGTTCGGCAGTAACTTTCCAGACTCGCCCATGATTGCTGGTTGTTATCCGGAGCCTGCGGAATCATATTCGTCATCAAAAACGTCGCCGAATTAGTTGCCACCGAGTTTGTTCTATCGCCCGACGGACACATATGTCCGCGATCATAACCCGAACCCGAATAATCGGTTTGCGTGACGCGATACCAACCGGCGGGCAGCGTTGTGTCGGCGCGAAAATCGTCCTGTCGCGGAGTCGAACCGAGCCAACTCGTGTCGAGATGCCACGAAACCCAATTCGGTGTCGCGTTGTCCCGATTATAGGAAAGAACATACTGCGGTTTTCCCATTAAATAATTTGTCGGCGAAGCAATGTCGGTCACGGCGTTTGACGGATTGCCCATCGTCAAATGAACATTGCTCGACGTTGGCGGCGGCGTTGGAGTCGGCGTAACAGACGGCGTTGGAGTCGGTGTCGGAGTTGGCGCAGCGTAGCTCGTGACAGTAAAATTATCGAAATTAACGCGATTGGTGCCGCCCGAAACTTTGCGAATCTCGAACCGGAGTGCGCTGGAATTGTTCACCGTGAAAGTCGCGCCGGTTAAAGTCGTCGTGCCGGTCGTCACAGTCGCGCCGACTTTCGTCCACGTCGAACCGTTGTCAACGGACTTCCAAAGCTCCCAGTTGCTCGCGCCGTCCGTGCCGTATTTGGCGTGGCTGACCGTGACCGTTCCGGCACTGGCGACGTTGAAATTCATTCGCACTTTGCCCAGATCGCGCACCCGCGCCGACCACGCACCGGTTTTCCGGTCGCTCGAAGTATTCCCGGTTAAAGCCTCGCTCAGATACCAGCTTCCCGAACCGAGCGTGACATTGGCGGCGGCATACGCAGTTTTTCCACCCGCCTCAAAGCCTTCGTTCAGAATGGTCGCCGTTTGCGAACTGACCGTAAAAATCGTTGACGCAAACAAAACCAGTGTTGCCAAAACTCCGGCATAAATTACAGATTGTTTTTTTTGCACATTATCTCCTTGAATTTAAATTAAAATTAAACTACAAAACAGTGTATTTCGGCTTGCGAAAGCCGCAGATAGAATATTTATGCCATAAAAACCGATAAAATAGAAAATAAAAGCGGGGCAATGTAACCGTTTTGCAACAAGTCTATAATTATTCGGAAAAATTTGTCGGCGCGGAAGTTAAATAACTTACTCGGCGCGATTTTGCTTTTGTCGCTCAAAGGGGACTAACAATTGAACGGATTTATCAAATCAAGCCAAACCGGAAGCGGCAGCCACGTTAAATCATCGCCGTAAGTTCTTTTATTTAATCTTTCGATGGTCGTCTCGATAGTCGTCTGCAAATTTTCGGGCGGCAAATCCGTTGCGTTTTCGTAACAGGCGTGAGAGATGCACGGCGCGGGTTTGCCTTCCGAATGAACGAGACAGCCGATGTTTTTTTCAAACAGCGGACAGGCGAAAGTTTGCGCGAAAGAGTCGCCCGTAGTTTTTAAATCGTATTTTTCGACGGTTTCCTCGGCGCGTCGGTAAATTTTCTTTTGCTTTTCCGAACTTAACTTATCAAGAGTTTTCCGAACCGCAACGGCTTCGAGTTTTGTGATATGAACGTTGACGAAATGCGCGTCGAGGCAGCACGCGCCTTTGGTCGGGCAGGTTTCGCAATTTTCCGCCCGCTGTTCGTAATTGTTTTTGATGAAATTCTGATACTCCTTTTTCAATTTTTGCAGTTCGCGCAGAGCGTTAATTTCGGTTAGCCTTTTCATCGTGCTAGAATTTTAACAAATATTTTAACGAGGTGAAAATTATGCTTAAAGAAGGCGACGACGCGCCGGATTTTTCCGTCAAAGATCAAACCGGCGAAGAAGTGAAACTTTCCGATTCTCGCGGCAAGAAAGTCGTTCTTTATTTTTATCCGAAAGACGACACGCCCGGCTGCACGAAGGAAGCGTGCAGCCTGCGCGACGGTTTTGCGGATTTTGAACGGGAAAACATCAAGATTCTGGGCATCTCGACCGATGACGAGCAATCGCACCGAAAGTTTATCTCGAAATACGAACTGCCGTTCACGCTTTTAGCCGACACCGACCACGCGGTT
>JAJAZE010000429.1 GCA_026785925.1 Pyrinomonadaceae bacterium | reverse complement strand
TCTGCGACAATCAAACAAAAGCCGATATTTGATTGCATAATTCTCAAGTTTTTTTCATCAACAGGTAATCTCATATTCTTTATTTATCTTATTTTTGACTCTTTTTATCAATTCAGTTTAATCTGACAAAGTAGAATTAGGTAGTTTTTTTTCATATCTAATTTTCTTTTCCTTGTTTTGAATTTATTTGCGTCCCAAATAAGCCACGAATCCGAGCAATGCCCAGCCTAGCGGCACAAACAAAACGCTGAACAATGCTATTTTTGAATTTGCAGTTATTATTCCGACAATTTGCAGAACGGGAATTGCTAACGGAAGTAAAGATTTCCAAATTTCCCTCCGGCTGTTAGCTAAGGCAAAAGTCGTCATTATTAACTGAAGCAAAATCGAGAAAAATCCGTAGATAATCAAAACCGGCGCACCTTTTACCGAACTGATGGAAAAAATGAACGATAAAATCAAAAACGCAAACGAAAGCAGTTGCAAAATCGAAATTGATTTTCCCTTGCTTAAAATTCCGATTTCCGAATAAGCAAAGAAACTGCAAGTTGCCGCCATCGCAATAAAAAACAGATGCGAGTTCGGACTGGAAATCCCGAAAACTGCTGCCATCGTCGCGTTGCTGATGCAAATCGTTCCGAGAACTTTTGCCTGTCGGCTGTAATTTTCCGAATTTCGGTCGCTCTCGAAATTTTCCGAATCTATTTTGCCGGCAGATTTTGGCTGACCGCTTTCATTGGCGAATAAAATACTATTCATTTATTTTTGCTCCTTTATTGTTTTGTTGTAACATCAAGACAATTTTTGAAAATTTGTCCCGGTTATTTGGAATGACTCCGAGAGTATTTGAGGATTGCGTCAATTGTCTTCAAAGGTTCGCTCAAAAAATTCTCAAAGAAATTCTCAAAGGATTTATGAGTAGTGAAATCAACAACTTATATGAATTTGATAAATTTCGTTTTGACGGCGAAACACATTGTTTATGGCGCGGCGAACAACTGATTACGCTTTCGCCGAAGGCTTCCGAACTGCTTAAATTGTTACTTGAATACAAAGGCGAGTTCGTTTCAAAGCGGGAAATTTTCGATTCGGTGTGGGCGGAGACGTTTGTCGAAGACGGCGTTTTGACGCAGAACATCTACACGCTGCGAAAGGCTCTCGGTAGCGGCGCGGACGGTTTGCCGCTGATTGAAAATAAAACGCGGCTCGGCTATCGCATCACCGCGCCCGTTCGCGTTTTGTCCGCATCAAACGGAAATTCACGATTTCCCGGCACAAAGAACGATGAAAAACTTTCGCCCGCCGTTCGGACGCAAACTGAACTCAGCAGCCAACCGATAACCGTCGAAGATTCGCCGCAACCATTGCCCGCGAAGCCGTTTGGCAAGCGAAAAAAATTGGCGGAGATTTGTGTCGTGATTTTTGTTTTATTAAGCGTCGGCGGATTTTTCGGTTATCAGTTTTGGAACCGCGAAATTATCGTAAAATTATCGCCGATTGAAAACGTGCAGTTCAAAAAACTCACCGACACGGGCGAAATTTCGTTTCCGACCGTTTCCCGCGACGGCGATTTTGCGGCTTTTGTGAAAGGCGGACAGTTGATGCTGAAAGACGTTAAATCAAACAAAGATGTCGCTTTAGACGTTCCGAATCACAAAATTTTCGGTTCCCTGCAATTTTCAAACGACGGAGCTTTCTTGTTTTTTCGCAATCAAAAAGAACTTCATTTAGCTTCCGGCATTTATCAAATTTCGCGTTTCGGCGGCGCGGCGAAACTCGTCGCCGAAGATGTCTGGACGCAGTTCGGACTTTCCCCCGATAATCGCCGCGTCGCTTTCGTGCGCTACTTCGCCGATCAAAACCGCTACGTTTTAATCGTCAAAAATCTCGATTCCGGCAAGGAACGCGAGTTAATTTCCCGGAATTATCCCGAATTTCCCGCCTTCAACGCGGCTCCGGCGTGGTCGCCCGACGGAACGCGCATCGCCTTGACGGTTCAAGACCGGGCAAAACTTCTTTCGCAATTGATGTTAATTGACGCGGAAAACGGCGCGGAAAAAGCCGTCCAAACAGACGGCTTTCGACAGATTGAAGAAATCGTCTGGCTGCCCGACGGCGAAAACGTCATCGTTTCGGCGAACCGGACGGGAAAGTTTATGCAGCTTTGGAAAATCGAGACGGCGACCGGATTTTCGCGCCGCATCACCAACGATTTAGCGTCTTATCAAAATCTTTCGCTCACTGCCGATGGCAAAACTTTAGTCGCTAATCAATTTACGCAGTATTCAAATTTATGGACGGCGACCGACGGCAAGCCGGAAAATCTGAAACAAATCACTTTCGGAAATTCGATGCTCGATGGTTTATCGGCGATAGATTGGTTTGAAGACGAAAAAATCCTTTATGTTTCGCACGAAATTCAAAAGCCTTTTCAGGAGATTTGGACGGTCAATCCGTTTGATAATGCGCGTTTGCAATTGACCAACAACACCGATTATCAAGCCGAATTTCCGACGGCGGCGGCTGACCAGAGATACGTCTTTTTTAATTCCAACCAAACGGGTCTGCTGCAAATTTGGCGAACCGAAAAAGACGGCGGCAATCTGACGCAAATCACCCGCGATGAGAGCGGACACAACGGCTTGCCGGTCGTCTCGCCTGACGGAAAATGGCTTTATTATCTCAATAAAAAAGAAGCAGTTTCGACCGTCCGGCGAAAATCTCTGGACGATGGCGCGGACACGATTTTCTTTGCCAGAGCCGACCTTTCGCCGAGCGCGTGGATTGCCGTCTCGCCGGACGGAAAACGGTTGGGATTTATCAATTATGCTGACAAATCGCCAACGGAAGGCTCGAATCGAACGTATCAAATCGTCGTTGTTGCGACCGACAATCCGAACGACGCACGTTTTTACAAAATCTCCGCGTCGGCGAGATATTTCGAGTTTTCACCGGACAATACTTCTTTGGAATACATCGAAAATACCGCCGCCGAAGGGAAAATCCGGCGGCAAAGTCTGGCAGACGAATCAAAGGGCGAAGCGATTTTTACGATCCCGAAAGACACGCTATTTCATTTCGCCCGTTCAAAAGACGGCAAACATCTTGCCATCGCTCGCGGACAGCAAATCAACGATGCCGTTTTGCTTACCGGTTTTGAATAACGAAGCGCGAATCATCTTAAAATTCTTTATTTCAAAATCAAAAATCAAACACTCTCGCCCGCTAGAATTTTTTCTTGGGACTTTTCAAAAGTCGCCCTTGGCGACAAAATCTAAAACGAGAAAATCCTATTTGTTTTCCTTCGTCCAAATCATAAAAAGTCGCCCGCAGTTTTCGATTTTCGTTTCGGTATTCGGGATTTTCAAGACGATCATTTTCAAATGAATCAGATATTCCGGTTCATTGAAAAGCGTCCGAATTTCCGCTTGTTTGAGGGCAAAATAATTTAAGGATTCAGAACCGGCAACTTACGTTAAATTATTCAGAAACGAATTCCGGCTTGTACTTGCAAGGTGCGCGGCGCGACGAAATGCGTTCCGCCGAACGGCGACAGGAAATTATAAAGTGCTTCTTTTTTCGTCAGATTCAGGACGTTGAAACGGAGATTTAATTTGTAAATGTCCGAACGAAGCAGATTGTCTGTGCCGATGCCGGCGTTGAAAATGTGGCGCGGCGCGATGCGAATCGGATTGTGGTCATCGTTGCGCGCCCCGACCGGAATGCGAACACGCGCCGCGCCGCGCCTTGACGAATCGCAGTTTCTGATCGGATTAAATCGGGTTGCCGTCTGCGTCCCGCAAAACAAACCAATTTGCGCCTGCTGATTCGGTGTCAGATTGAGCGCGGCTTCGTAGTCTGCCGGTTCGCCCGCCACCAGTCCGCTGTCGTATTTCCAGCCGAACAAAAAATACGGCGCGATGCCTTTTAACCGCGCGAGCTGATACTGCGCCTGAAACGAGTGTTGAAATTTTTGCTCGTGGTCAATGCGAAAAACGCCGTTCGGGATTTCTTCGAGAAAAAACAATCCACCCGTTTCCGGCGGAAAAAATCGCGCCCGCGAAGTTCCGGCGACGTAGAACGCCGACAAGTTTTTCAAATTCGCCAAATTCACGCGAAACGATAAACCGTCGAGTTCGGATTTTCCCCACGCAATCGGAAACGTAATCGGCGTGTTTAAAATTACATTGAAATCGTAGGCGTTATTGGTGAATTTCCAAAAATAATCCGCGTCAAGCAAAACGTATTTGCCGATTTGCTGTTGCAAACCGACGTTATATTGATTGCGCCGCCCGATTTGCAAAGGGTCGTCGGTGGTCGCGCCCAAGATTCCGCCCTGCCCGCGCAGCGCCGACGGCGCACTCGATAAAATCAAATTTTCGTTATACGGTGTTTCCATCGTGCGGGCGAACGAAGCCCGCAAAATCGTTTTCGTTTTGGCGATTAAATACGAAAAACCGAGGCGCGGCTGAACGCCGATGCCTTTGACGATTCCCTGATAACGGTCGAGACGCAAACCGATGCTGGTCGTTAAACCTTGGTATGTGAAACGATCCTGCGCGTAAATCGCCTGCTGCGTCACGGTTTGCCGCCCCGCGAAAGTATAGAGCCGCCCGCCCCGCGTCAAGTCGTAAGGCAGTAAATTGGGACGAAAATTCGGCGATATTGGATTGTTAAAGTTTGCGTCGGTGATTCCGAATCCGAAAATCTCGCCGATTTTCGTCGCCGTCGCCTGAACGCCGAATTTGGCGTTATGGCTGCCGGCGGTCACGGTCAGATCGCTGCGGAAACCGAAATTAGTCAAACTGCGCGTTTGCGACAAAGTGCTTAATTCGTCGTTGAGCGGCTGCGGACTCGGCAGAAATCGAATGTCGTCGCGCCGGTAAAACGGGTTGACGGTCAGCGCGGCATTACGCCCCAAAACCCGAATGTAGCCGGGCGCGAGGTTAACGGTTTTAACCGTTTGCCGCTGATCCTGACCGCGTTCCTGTTGATCGTAAGTGTTCGGAGTTTCAAATTCGTTGCGAGAAACGTAAAAGTTTAATCGCATAGTATCTTTTTCGGTCGGGCTGTAATCGGCGCGATTGAAAAAGTTGACGGCAGTGCCGTCGTTGTGCAGCGACTCGAATTCGGGCGAATCGAGAAAACGCTTTGAACGATTAAAAGTGAATGCCGAAAAGTTTCCCCAACGCCTGCCGCCGAACCCGAAAGTCGCGTTTGGCTGAATGGTCGAAAAACTTCCGGTTTGCACAGCGAACGAGCCGGTCGGACGCGGCAAACCCAACCCCGAACGAGTGACGGCATCAATCACCAAACTCGTTTTGTCGCCGTATTCGGCGTTCGGCGTGCCGGTGATAATCGTCAAAGACTGAAACGCTTCGAGCGGCAGCTGCGTGGAAAAAGCCGTGCTTTGCTGATCGCTGATCGGCTGATTATCGAGGAAAATCGAAGTTTGCGCGTGGTCGCCG
>JAJAZE010000428.1 GCA_026785925.1 Pyrinomonadaceae bacterium | reverse complement strand
GCGGGCGGCTGGAGTCTTGACATTACGACCAACGGCGGCGGAACCGGCAGTTGGATTACTTTGACTTCCCCAAACAGCGGCACGGGCAATGCGACGCTCAACTACACGGTTGCCGCTAACACCGGAACGACTCAGCGCACCGGCACAATTACCGTCAACGGGCAAACTCACACGGTCACGCAAAACGGCACGGCGCAGCCGCCCGCGACTCGTCCGGGATTTGACTTTGACGGCGACGGGAAAGCCGATGTTTCCGTCTTTCGCCCGTCCAGCGGCATTTGGTATCTGCTTCAGTCGCAGAATGGATTCACCGGCATACAGTTCGGCAATCCGACCGACCGCATCGTGCCTGCCGATTACGACGGTGACGGCAAAACCGATGTCGCCGTTTATCGTTCAGGAACGTGGTATCTGCAAAGAAGTCAACTCGGATTTACCGGCGTGGCGTTCGGCGCGGCGGAAGATATTCCGGTTCCGGCAGATTACGACGGTGACGGCAAAGCGGACATTGCCGTTTTCCGACCGTCCAACGGCATTTGGTATTTGCTTCGCAGCAGCTTGGGATTCACCGGCATTCAGTTCGGACAAACGGGCGATAATCCGGTGGCGGGCGACTACGACGGCGACGGGAAAGCGGACGTGGCAGTGTATCGGGCGGGAACCTGGTATCTCAACCGAAGTCAATTAGGGTTCACGGGCATCGCGTTCGGGATCGCGGAAGACAAACCGACCCCGGCGGATTACGACGGTGACGGGAAAACCGATGTCGCGGTGTTTCGCCCGTCAAGCGGCATCTGGTATCTGTTGCGCTCGCAACTCGGCTTTACCGGCATTCAGTTCGGAGTGACCAATGATTTACCGTCGGCGGCGGACTACGACGGCGATGGCAAAGCGGACGTGGCGGTGTTCAGAAACGGAACCTGGTATTTGAATCGTTCGACGGCGGGTTTTACCGGCGTGGCTTTCGGTTCGGCAGGTGACAAACCGGTTCCGAATGCTTACGTTCCTTAATTAATGTTGCTGGCAGCAAACCCAACTTAATTTGACGAAATAATCTGAGCAAACCGCGAAAATTCGCCGGTGAAAGAAGATTGAAAAATAATTCAATTTTCTTTCACCGGCGAATTTTCGTGGTAAGTCTTTTACCACCAGCCCAAAATCTTCCACCAAATCAAACCGGCGATTGACCAAATTAAAATATTGATAATCGAAGCGAGCAAGCCGATTGTCCACCAGTTTTTTTGTTTGACGTAACCCGTTCCGAAATAAATCGGCGCGGGCGTAGTTCCGTAATGAGTGAGTCCGGCGTTGAGATTTGAGAAATAAGCGAGCAGCAAAACCGTCAGACCGGCGGGCGCACCGACGGCGATTGTGACCGTCAGAAACGGCACGAACATCGCCAGAACGTGCGCCGTAATCGAAGCGAAAAAATAGTGCGTGTAGAAATATACGAGAACGAGAATCGCCAGCGCAATAGTCCAACTCATTCCCGTCGTCATCGCCGACATCTCTTCGGCAAAGATTTTCGTGATGCCGGTTTCGCCGAGGAAAGTCGCCATATTGACCAGCCCGCCATACCAGATAAAAACCGACCACGCATTTTTCTCGCCCATCAAATCCTTCCAACTGATAACGCGGGCGAAAAGCAAAACGCCGATTCCGGCGAGCGCGACGATTGCCGTGTCGAATTTGTGCAGATAGTCTTTCGTCGTCCACAAAAAAACTACGGCGATGAGAACGGCGAGCATCGTTATTTCCGGTCGGGTCAGCCTGCCGATTTTGCGAAGCTCGTCGTCGGCGAATTTGGCGGCTTCGGGCGTTTCTTTGATTTCGGGCGGGAAAAATTTATAGATTAAAAACGGGACGGCGATGAGCGAAAGCAGACTTGGAACAATTGCAGCGGCGAACCAATTTGCGTAGGATAAATCAACACCCGCCGTGTCTTTGGCAAGTTTGGCGATGATTAAATTCGAGGCTTGTCCGGTGAGAAACGTGGCGCAGATTATCACGTCGCATTGGTAAAGCAGATTCATCAAGAACGTGCCGAGTTTTCCCGCCGTTCCGTCGTCGGGACGCGAATCGTATGTTTCGCAGACACCAACGGCAATCGGCAAAATCACGCCGCCGTTACGCGCTCCGTTTGACGGAATCATCGAAGCCAAAACGAAATCGGTGGCGACCAGCGCGTAGCCGAGTCCGATAGTTTTGCGCCCGATAGCGCGGACGAAAAGCAGCGCGATGCGTCTGCCCAAGCCGGTCTTTATCATTCCGACCGACAGGAAAAATGCTGCCAGAACCAGCCACACGACCGGCTCGCTGTAACCTTTCAGCGCGTCTTTCGGCTCTAACGCGCCGAACAAAACCGTGGCGACTACGCCGAGCAGAACCATCGCGCTACCCGACAGCGGCTGAACAATCGAACCGACAATCGTAGCGATAAAAATAGCCAGCAACATCCACGATTCGGGCTTGATTCCTTCGGGAACGGGAATTAGCGCGACCGTTATAGCGGACGCGGCGACGATGAGCCACCGCCACCAGGTTTTTGACGTTTCCCGCTTCATAATTGAATAAAGTGAAAATGAAAAACTAAGTTACGTAAAATCAAGGATGTTTATCTAAAACAGTAAAATTTGTTAATACAGTTTGTTTTGACGGTAATCTGCGGGTAGAAGCGAGGTTTGAGAAGGATAAATTACATCAAGATTTAATTTCTTAATCTTACCCGCGTTTTTTAGAGGGCTTCGACTTCCTTGTTTATCGGAAGTTAAAAATTCTTTGCAGCCTGTTATCAGTGCTGTTGCGATATGTATCGCGTCTGCGCCTTTAAGATTGATTCCGTCTATCCATTCCAAATCTCTCGCTCTTTCGGCAATACCTTGAGTTACTTGAGCAAGCGTGACAATCTTGCCGGATGTTAAAATCGAATTGATAAGTCGTTTGACTTCTCCGCCGGGAGGTTTTTCTTGGTTGGCTCTTCGACACTCAGCGATTGTTAAGGTTGAGGTGATGACTTGAATATCTTTTACTTCCGAAGCCTTTAACAATTTTTGAATATGCCAAATGTTATCTTGTAAATCTTGCGGCAGGTTTTTTGACGATTTCAAATCGTATTTGATAACGTCAATAAAGCAGCAGCTTTCAATGTATAATCTTTCAATCGGCATCTTTGTTTAGGATAAATACTCATCTCCGTCTTCACTACGTAGTTCCGATAAAAAATCTTCTGTGCTAAGATTTCCCGTAAAATTCGGGTCGCAGCCAAAAAACTTTTCCAAATCTCCTTGTTGATAAATAGCCGCAGAATCTATTTTTTCAATTAACAGATGCTCGACTTCTCCGTTCTTGCGAGTAATCCAGCCTTCAACATTGACGATTGTGTCTTGGGATTTTAGAAGCTGCCAAACTTGTTTGTAGATTTCCTGTTTAAATGTGCAGACTACCCGATTATTAGTTATCGAGTCTTTTATCCATAGATGATTGTTGCCCTTGAAAAAGGCTGTGATTTCACCCTGAAGACCGCCGAATTCTATTACGGTTTGCTCAATCTGTTTCTTAATTTCTAAAGAACGCTCTTTGGATAACTCTGTTGTATTTTCTATGGAATCGGTGTTTTTGTCATACAAACTTATTCCAATAGAATCATCTGCCTCGATGGGATTTGCTATCTGAGCAAATTGCCAGTAGGTTTCTTTGCGAATGCCAAAATCAAGGTCGTCAGGAGTGATTGTTTCATCGGTTATCTGTTCAAAGGCTTTGTGAGCGTTCGCTATTACTTGAGGCGCGAATTCTCCGATATATTTCACGTCATATCTTAGCGAGCCGTTCTCAAAATTATCGGCTACCCAACCTTCTTTATCTAATTTCAAGTCCTCGGCAAACATCTCAAAAAATTTTTCTGCTTCTTTAGCAATGCTCGCCAAACGCTGCAAAGGAATTCCGTGCCGTCCCTTATTAAGTTCAAATTTTACTCGGAATTTCGACATAGCGGTTAAAACAATATTATTTCAGTTGCTCAAATGTATGATAGCACTGTTGCAGCGATGAAACAAACTTTTACTCGCCCAAGTATGCTTCCTTCACTCGCGGGTCGGCGGCGAGTTGTTTCGAGTCGCCTTCCATCACGATTCTGCCGGTTTCTAAGACGTAAGCGCGGTCTGAATGATGAAGCGCGGCGTTAGCGTTTTGTTCGACAAGGAGAATCGTCGTGCCTTCGGCGCGGATTTCGTCAATCGCTTCAAAAATCGTGTGAACGAGCAGCGGCGCGAGTCCTAAAGATGGCTCGTCCAATAATAAAAGACGCGGGCGCGACATCATTGCCCGCGCCATTGCGACCATCTGCTGCTCGCCGCCGGAGAGCGTTCCGGCTTTTTGTTTTTCGCGTTCCTTCAGGCGCGGGAATAATGTAAAGCCGCGTTCCATATCGTCGGCGATTCCTTTTTTATCCTTGCGGATATACGCGCCCATTTCCAGGTTTTCGCGCACGGTTAAATTGGCGAAAACGCCGCGACCTTCGGGCGACATCGCAATTCCCATCGGCAGAAGTTTGTGCGTCGCCATTCCGCTGATTTCCTTACCTTCATACATCACGCGCCCGTTCTTCGGTTCGAGCAGTCCGGTGATGGTTCGGAGAGTGGTAGTTTTACCCGCGCCGTTCGCGCCGATTAAAGTGACGACTTCGCCTTGATTGACCGTTAAGGAAATGTCGGTCAAGGCTTCGATTGCGCCGTAGCTGACGGATACGTTTTCTAAAGTCAACATAAATAATAGAAATCAGTAATTTTTGAAATCAACAACTTTCGCTAAAGAAGAAGGCAAATTAGTTGAAAATCGGGCGAACAGCCTTAGCGATATTTTCGACAATCTTTTCAAGATGATGACTTAATATAGAGCCATCTGCTTTTTTATTATTTCCTTCATCACCGCAAGCGCAAGAATAGTGCGGTATAAAAGCTAAAGTAACCGTAATAACAAACAACAGAACAAAAGGGTAAAAAAGCAATTTTTTAGACATCAATTTTTTGATTTTGTTTATAACCATTTGATCCTCCACCGTAACTGTATATTAGATTACTTGGAAATCACCAATAACTGTTATTACTAATCACCAAGATAAGCCTCTATAACTTTCGGGTCGTTCTTAATATCCTGCGGCAAGCCGAGCGCGATTGATTTGCCATAATCTACGACTTGGATTCGGTCGCATACGCCCATTACGACGCGCATATTGTGTTCGACAAGAACAATCGTCAAGCCGAAACGGTCGCGGATTTCTTTTATCAAGCCGGTCAAATCTTGCTGTTCCGACGGATTCATTCCCGCCGCCGGTTCGTCGAGTAGTAAAAGATTTGGGCGCGTGGCGAGTGCGCGGACGATTTCCAAACGGCGTTGATTTCCGTAAGGCAAACTCGTTCCGCCTTCGTCTTTGTATTTTTCCAAATCGAAAATCTTTAAAAGTTCGAGCGCGAATTCGCGGTGTTCCGATTCGTCTTTGAAATAGCGCGGCAGACGGAAAACGCCGTCGAGCAAAGATTGTTTGGCGTGACGATGGCAAGCCGTGATGACGTTTTCAAGAACGGTCATCGAAGGAAAAAGCCGAATGTTTTGAAATGTTCGGGACACGCCGAGCCGCGAGATTTGAAATGGGCGCAGACCGTTGATGCGCGTTCCCAAGATATTAATGTCGCCCGAAGTCGGTTCGTAAACGCCCGTGAGAAGATTGAACACAGTCGTTTTGCCCGCGCCGTTCGGTCCGATTAAACCGTAAATCTCGCCCTTTTGAACGTCCATCGTCAACTCGTTGACGGCAACCAGACCGCCGAAACGAATCGTGGCTTTGTCGGTTTGCAAAATGTGTGTGCCGTTAGTCGGTGAGTTCATTTATCTTTATTCTCCTCGCTTTGCAAACGCTTCGCTTCTTCCTGCTGCGCTTCTGCGACACCCGCGTCTGCGCCGATTGTTTCGCTGCCTTCCGAACTTTTACGCGGGCGTTTGAGCCAGTTCAAACCGAATTCTCTGGTTCCTAAAATTCCTTGCGGACGCAGAATCATCGTCAAAATTAAAATCAAAGCGAAAATCACGAGCCGCAAATCGGCGAATTGAAATACGGTCGCGCCGATTTGAATCGGCGGAAGATTTCGCAGCAATTCAGGAAGAAGCGTCACGATAATCGCGCCCAAAATCGCGCCGGTCATCGAACCCATTCCGCCGATAACAATCATAATAATAATCTCGAAAGATTTAATAAATTGAAAATCGTTGGTGTGCAGAAATTTATTGTAGTGCGCGAAAAGAACGCCCGCGATGCCGGCGAAAGCCGAACCGATGACGAACGAAGTAACTTTGTAGCGCGTCGTATTCACGCCCATCGCTTCCGCCGCCAGTTCGTCTTCGCGGATGGAAACCAGAGCGCGTCCGGTGTCGGATTTAATGATGTTGTGAATGACGACGATGGTGATGACCGTGAAAATTCCAATCCAGAGAAAATTGGCATAACCCGGAACCGGATAGCCGGTCGCGCCGCCGACCGTATCAATATTCAGAATGACGATGCGAATAATTTCGGCAAAACCCAAAGTAACGATTGCCAGATAATCGCCTCTTAAACGCAAAGACGGAATGCCAACAATCAAGCCCATAATTCCGGCGACGATTGCGCCGATAACGACTGCCAGCAGAAGCACGACGCTTGACGCGAGAGTTTCGCCTAAAAACAAAAACGAGCCTTCAAGTCCTTTCCCGAATGTCACGGTAAAATAAGCGGAAGCATACGCGCCGACCGCCATAAACCCGGCGTGTCCGATGGAAAATTGTCCGGTAAAGCCGTTGATAAGATTGAGCGACGTTGCCAGAATAATGTTGATGCAGATGAAAACGAGCAGCCGCGCTTGGTAATCGTCAATGCCCGTTCCGAAAAATCCGCCGCTACTCATCATCGCGTTCAGGACGTAGAGAAATGCGATGATTATAACGCCGCCGATTAATGTTTTTAACCAATTCATATAATCAAACTTTTTCCTGGACGTTTGAGCCGAGCAATCCAGCCGGACGAACTAATAAAACTAAAATCAAAATCGCAAATGCGACGGCATCGCGGTAAGTTGAAGGAATGCCGATGTAGCCGCCGTAACCGACGACCAAAGTTTCCGCCGCGCCGATCACCAGACCGCCGAGAACCGCACCCGGAATGTTGCCGATGCCGCCCAGAACCGCCGCGACAAAGGCTTTTAAGCCATACATAACGCCCATCAACGGGTCAATTTTCGGATTATACTGCGCCGTTAAAACGCCGCCCGCCGCCGCCAGAGCCGAGCCGAGCGCGAATGTAAAAGCAATCACGAAATCCGTGTTAATGCCCATTAGTTTCGCCGAATTTAAGTTAAACGAAACCGCCCGCATCGCCTTGCCGACTTTCGTGTAAAAAATAATGTATTGCAGGGCGATCATCAGAAAAATCGAAACGACGAAAATCAAAATCTGCGAATTGGAAATCGTGGCGTTGCCGAACAGCGTGTGATTTTCGTTATTGATTAATTGCGGAAATGAGCGTGGTGTCGGCGAAAAAAAGAATATGAAAAGATATTCGATCAGGAGCGACATCCCGATTGCCGTGATGAGCGTCGTCATTTTCGAGAATTTTCTGACCGGGCGATAAGCGAAACGCTCGATTGCCATTCCGAGGGCGGCGGCAATCGCCATCGCGCCGAGCAGCGTCACGATAAAACCGAAAATCGAAGGATTGGTCGCAAAGCCGAGCGCGGTGGCGAGCATAAATCCGGCATACGCGCCGACCATATAAATATCGCCGTG
>JAJAZE010000427.1 GCA_026785925.1 Pyrinomonadaceae bacterium | reverse complement strand
TCGCTTGCCGTTCCCCATTGTGTAATTTGCACGCCGCCCGAAGATTTGTTGACATACCAGGTTCCGTCCGCCGGACGAAAAATGGCGATGTCGTCTAAACCGTCGCCGTCATAATCGGCGGGCGCGGGTTTATCGGTCGAGATGCCGAAAGGAATCGCATAGAAAGTTGAATTGGAACTTCTCAAAACATACCAGATGCCGGTTGACGGGCGATAAACCGCAATATCGGTTTTGCCGTCGCCGTCGTAATCGGCAGGAACGGGTTTGTCGGTTCCGAAACCGAAGGCGATTCCTGTGAAACCGTTCGCGCTTTGTAATAAATACCAGGTGCCGTTTGACGGACGGAACACGGAAACGTCGCTTTTGCCGTCGCCGTCGAAATCAAATCGAGTTTTTGTGATGTTGTTAAAATAATAAACCGCGCCCTGACCGTTGGGCGATGTTAAGGCTTTTTCCGCCGCGCCAACCACCAGATTACCGAAGCTCAGAGCGACGCTCACGCCGAAGCGGTCGCCGTTGAAGGTGTCGGTCGGCGCGATTTTTTGAACCTGCGTCCAGGTCGTGCCGGTGCGCGTGAAAATATACGCTGAACCGGCATCGGGTCCGCCAGCGGTGGTATCGTCTTCGCGTGCGCCGACGGCGATGACATTATTGCTGACCGCCACCGAATATCCGAAACGGTCAACCGATGCGCCGTCCGACGCGACGATTCTTCCTTGCGAAACCCAGGTCGAGCCGTTGAACTCATAAATATACGCCGCGCCGTAAGCCGGTTGTCCGACAATCGGCGTGTATTGAGGTGCGCCGCCGATCAGCGTATTGCCTTCAATAGCGACCGAGTTGCCGAAACTATCGCCGTTTGCGCCGCTCGCAATCGTCAATTTTTGCTGCTGCGCGAAAACTCCGCCGCTCTCTGCAAAAACATAAACCGCACCGGCGGCTGTCAACGGCGTATCATCGCCCGCCGCACCGACGGCAATTTTACTGCCGCTCATCGCCACCGATTCGCCGAAGTGATCTCCGAGTATGACGGCGGCGGTCGGGATGAGTTTTTGAGTTTGCGCCCAAATTGTTCCGGTTCGCCGATAGATATAAACCGAACCGGCTTCTGAATTATTCGGAAGGTCGGCAAAGTGCGCTCCGACGGCGATGGTTTCGCCGACGATTCCGACGGCATTGCCGAATTCGTCGTTAGCCGTGCCGTCGCCAGCCGTCAATTTTTGCTGCTGTGTCCAGGTCGTGCCGCTGCGAACGAAAACATAAGCCGCGCCGCCGTTCGACAAAGGCGCGTCGGCATTAAATGCACCGACGACAATCGTGTTTTCGCTGACCGCTACCGAATAACCGAATTTATCGGCAATTGCGCCGTCATTGGCAAGCAAAACCGCCTGCTGCGTCCAGGTCGCGCCGTTCAAAACATAGACGTAAGCCGCGCCCGCCTGCGAAGCAGTCGTGCCGTCAAACCGCGCGCCGACAACCATCGTGTTGCCGCTGATGGCGACTGCGTTACCGTGCTGTGCGCCGACACCGCGCGGCGTGGAAGTGATTTTCTGACGTTGCGTCCAAGCAGCAAAAGTCGGCAAAGCTAATATCAGACACGCGAATAAAACCGATATGCGTAAAACCCACTTGATTTGAAACCAATTTGATTTTTGACTAATTAACTTTTCATCAAAGCGCAAAATATACATTTTATTATTCTCCCTTTAGAATATTTCTCAAAAACCGTTTGCGCCTATTAGTTCGCAAGCAAAAAAAATTGTGTGAGTAACAAGCCAGGTTGCTATCGCTGCTTGTTCTGATTGATAATTCCGCGACATTTTTCCGTTCCGCACGAACACGGCAAGTTTGTCCCGTTCATAACAATGTTGTAATCCAATGTCAGTTCTTCGCCTGATTCGATTTGCCTGTTACTGACAAAAAATATCCGTCCGCCGACAATTCGCGTCATCAGATTCGGCTGGCAACTGTGATTGATAAATTCCGCACCGCTGCCGCCGATTGCGCCGTCAACTGCCCGATTTTGAGTGAGCTGGAAAATATACAAATGATGGCGAAAACGTCTGCGCCGAACTTCCGAAGCGTCAATTTTTTGCCCCGTGTATTCAATCACTCTGCGCCGCGCGGGAATCTTTTCCGCCGCGAAAATTCCCCAACGATGAATCGGCGAATGAGCATATTTCAAATTAAACCGGCAAAAGCGCGAATCAATTTTCGGCTGAACATTAGAACTTCCGGGCAAAACAACTTCGCGGACAAACGCCGTTAATTCGGGTTGATAAATAATCGTGTTCTCAAAAATGCCGGTGTTTTTCATAAAATTTACGAAACGTCTAAGCCCTTTTGATTCCTTCGTGAGCTAAAACTCTTTTGATTCCTTCGTGAGCCAAAGTTCTTTTGACTCCTTCGTGCGCTAAAGCTCTTTTGATTCCGCCGTCTATTGATCTATTCATTTTTGACAGATCCATCGAGGCGGTTGTCAACGGATTGAAATTCGGCGGTACAACCGGCGCAGAAAAAGGCAGCGGATCAAATTTTTTCAGTTCGATGAAAGTAACATCGCCCGATTGAAGACGATTTTCCGACGAACCGAATCGAAATTTTTGAAAACGGCTAACGGCTTCGATTGTGACGACTCCGGCAAATCCGTCAATCACGAGTTCCTTGATCGGTCCGCCCTGCGAAGCCGGAACACAGTTCAATAAATACTGAACCGTTGCGACATCTGCCGGAATATTTGCCGCGCCTTCGCCAACTGTTGCTGTAATACTCTTTAAACTCATAGTATTTTCTCCTTTTGCTCAATTATTTGAGCATGATTTCCAATGTGTAACTCGCCACTTTGTAGTTTGAACTGAGCTGAATGGCATACTCGCCCGAATCTGCACGCGGCAATTTGCCTGACCACGATTTTGTTTCTTCGGTAAAATTTTCGGAATCGAAAGTATGTTGCGCGGCAAGAATAAAAACCGCATCCCGCCCGATGAGCTTAATCGTAAAATTTTGTCCTTCCTTCGCTTTGAAAAAATATGTGCGGTCTTTTTGGTCGCTCACTTCGCCTTTGATAACCGTTTTGCGTCCTTCGATAAGTTTGATATTTTTGTCCTGGGCATTAGCAAATTTGGTTAAAAGCAGAGCGAAAGCCATAATTCCAAACATTACTGTCAATTTCTTTTTCATAATTTCAGTTTCTTATTCTTTAATTTTTTCCAAAACTGTTTTCGATGCTTGTTCAATTTGCGGTGTTAATGTCTCCTCGCCGTCTTTTTCGGTCTTGCTTTTTGTAACTGCTTGCGAAAACAAACTTTTATCCATTGCAGCGACTTTGTAATCGAGCGTGAATTCATTTCGGCTTTTGCCGCTGTCCGTCCACGTCGAATCGAAACAATGCGGTCGTAATTTTGAAAATCAAGAATGGTCCGGGATTTTGGTTTTCTTGAAATTGATCAAAGAATTCAGACAAATCAAAATTCCGGCGGTTTCGATAAAATGAACTTTGCCGGTTTCGACGAAGCGATAAATCTCGCGCTCGGTCGTTCCGGTCAAAGTTGCCGCGATGTGCGGCGCGGTCATCTCCGTCGGCGATTGGCACTGCGGACAGATTGCTCTAAATCTTTCACGCGGTTTGCTGTAAGCGATTGTTTCGCTGAATTCGATTTCGATTTCCGTTTTCTGCTTAACCATTTTTCTTGTGTTCCTCGCGTTTCGGCGTTACAATGCGTCTATCAATCCGATAATTAATTTTGTAAATTATTGTTTCGAACGACATCTTCGCCCGATTCCGCCGAAGATGTCTTGGATTATTTCGGACAAAGATTTGACATCTTTTTGACAATGGACGAAGTAACGGAAAACAAAGAGTTTATCTACGAATTCGGGAAGTTCGTGCTTGACCCGCAGGAGCGAATTCTGCTCGCCGATGGCAAACCCGTTCACCTCGCCGATAAGGTTTTCGACACGCTGCTGCTCCTGATTCGGCACAACGGGCGGCTTTTGACAAAGAACGAAATGATGAATTCGATTTGGGAAGAGTCGTTTGTCGAGGAAAGCAATCTGGCGAAAAATATCTCGCGCCTGCGAAAAATTCTGAACGCGGA
>JAJAZE010000426.1 GCA_026785925.1 Pyrinomonadaceae bacterium | reverse complement strand
TCTCTGATGCAGAACGCCGTTTCGACTTTGATGTGGATCGTCGCGCCGATGCTGATCGTGGCGATTGTCGTCGGCGTTTTGATGAGCTTGATTCAAACGCTGACCTCGATTCAAGACCAGACATTCTCGTTCGCGCCGCGCGTCATCGCCATCTTCGCCGTTTTTTTAATCACGTTCCCGTGGATTCTGCAAGTCCTTTTGACATTCACGGCTTCGCTCTTTAGAGATTTCACGCCGTTTGTTAAGTGAACGGCGGCGGAAACTAAAGGTGATTCAAAAGATTGTTTTTGTCGCCAAAGGCGACTGACAACATAGCGTAGGGTTAAGCGAATGATAATGAGCGCAACCCTACGAATTCGATAATCAAACAATCCGACGCTGAAAGCGTCGAACAACGGCGCGATTGATTGTTGCTCACCTTCGGCGAGCGATTGAATCTTTGAACTGACGTAGGGTTTCACTCGCTCACGCTCGTTTCACCCTACGCTCTAATGTCGGTCGCCGTTGGCGACAAAACAAAATTTCGCGTCAATAATTTATTCAGACCGAAAAATCTTTTTGCCGAAATCTTCGCTTTAAAGAATCACTCGATTGGAAAATTTAATCGTTCCATTGCGCCCGTTTCTCGTGTTTCTGGTCGTGCTTGCAAGAGTCGGCGGGCTGGTCACGTTCGCGCCGTTTTGGTCGCACAAGGCGGCGACGGCGAAGATCAGAATCGTTTTGGCTTTTGTTCTCGCGCTCGCTTTAACGCCGGTTTTGATGCCGAAAATTAATACGCCGCCTTCGGAAATCGCCGATTTGGTTTTAATTTTGCTCGGCGAAGTTTTGATCGGAATGGTTTTGGGATTCGTCGGGCGCGTGGTTTTCAGCGCGTTTGAATTGGCGGCGCATCTGACCGCCGCGCAGATGGGATTTTCGCTCGCCGGGACGATTGATCCTTCGACGCAGGCGCAGACGACCGCGTTCGGGACAATCGCGCAGATGCTCGGTTTGATGGCTTTGCTCGCCGTTGACGGTCATCACTGGTTTCTGGCGGCGACGGTGAAAAGTTTCTCGACGACCGCGCCGGGCAGTTTCGCGTTTTCGCCCACCTTGCTCGATATTTTTCTGCGTCTGTCGGCTGACGCGCTCGTGGTCGGCGTGACGCTCGCCGCGCCCGCGATTATCGTTTTGATGGCGGTCGAATTCGCACTCGAATTTTTCGGACGCACCGCGCCGCAGTTTCAGGTTTTCATTCTCGGCTTTCCGCTGAAAATCGGTCTCGGTTTGTGGCTCATCGGCGCGTCTTTGTATATTCTGCCGAATGTTTTCCGCGACGTGACGAGCGGCGTTTATCACGGTCTGGTGAAGGTTTTGGGAGCGATGTAAATGTCACAGGAAAAAACCGAAAAAGCCACGCCCAAGAAACAGGAAGACGCGCGAAAAAAAGGTCAAATCGCGCGCGGACCCGAACTGCCCGCCGCGCTTTCGTTTCTCGGCGCGGTGTTCGCTCTCGATTATACGAGCCTCGACGTTTTCGGCAGAATCGGTTATTACATTCAAAATACGGCACTCAAAATCGCCGCTCCGAAAGAGTTGAACCAGGCGGATTTGCACGGAATGTTCATCGAAGCCGGAACGATTTTCGCGCTCGTCGCGCTGCCGGTGGCGTTGGTCGCGCTGGCGGCGGTCGTCGCCGGAAATTTCGCGCAGGGCGGGCTGACGCTGACCGGCTCGGCTCTGATGCCGAAGGCAGACAAATTCAGTCCGGTGAAAAACGCCAAGCGAATTTTCGGACTCGACGCGCCGGTTAATTTGCTGAAATCGCTTTTGAAATTATCGTTTATCGTCATCGCCGCTTACGGAGTTTTAATGCCGGTCATTGAAACCGCGCCGCTTTTGATTCACGCGCCGCTGCCGATTATCGCGGCAAAGCTCGGCGCGACGATGTATAGTCTCGCGCTGCGCTGCGGCGTAATTTTGCTCGCTCTCTCGCTCGCCGAATACGGCTACACTTTGTATAAGCATCAAAAATCTTTGAAAATGTCGAAACAGGAAATCCACGACGAATACAAACAGCAGGAAGGCGACCCGATGATAAAGGGACAACGCCGCCGCCGCGCCCGCGAATTGACGCAGAGGCGTTCGATGGCGGACGTGCCGACGGCTTCGGTCATCATCACCAACCCGACGCATTTCGCCGTCGCTCTGCGCTACGACCGCGACAAAGATGCCGCGCCGATTGTCGTCGCCAAAGGCGCGGATAACATCGCCGCGAAAATCCGCGAACTGGCGCGGGAAAACGACATTCCGCTAATCGAAAATCCGCCCCTCGCCCGCGCTTTGTTTAAAGCCGTCGAGCCGAATCAAACGATTCCGGCGGAATTTTTCGGCGCGGTTGCCGAGATTCTCGCTTTTGTTTTCCGCCGAAAGGAAAATTTATAAAAATTTAACCTGTCGAATTTTTTTAGTAAAATAAAAAGATAAAATTAGAAATCGAGTTAGTCGCAATTTATAAAATTCATAACTCTAAAATATGAACCAAGAAGATACCAAACCACCGCCCGAACTTATAATCCGTCCGTCAGACGAATTGATAGGCGTTTCCGAAGAAGATTTATATCGGGTAATGGAATTTGTGCCGCTGCCCGTTCTCGTCGCCGATGCCGACAATCGCTATCTTTTCATTAATCAGCCGGCGCGTGATTTTCTCGACTGCCGGGATGAAAATATCGCCGGAAAAAAGATTCCTCACATCTTTCACGCCCGAGGACACAAATTGAAAGCGAATGCCGATGACCTGCCGCCCGCCGCCGGCGAGCGTTTCGAGACGGCACTTGCTCGACGCGACGGAGAGATTGTTTGGGGAGAAGTTTTTGCCAGCCTTTTGCCGGGCAATCGCCGCCAGATTTTTATTTGCGACATCACCGAACGCAAGCGCGCCGAGCATAATTTTATTTTGTCCGAAGAACGTCTGTGGCAAAATCAAAAATACGACGCGCTCGGCAAACTGGCGGGCGGAGTCGCGCACGAGCTGAACAATTTACTGGCGATTATTCTGCTGCAGACCGACATTCTCAGGCTGCAGCTTCCGCCGGACAGTTCGCATTATCACCGCGTCAACGAAATCAAAGCCGTCGTAGATAACGCGGCGGGAATCGTCCGGCAGCTGCTCGCGTTCGGGCGCAGACAGGTGATGCATCCGAGCTTAATCGTTTTAAATCAGGTAGTGACGAGTTTCGCTGAAAAAATGCCCGCTTTGATTAATGAAAATATTGAGGCGCGGATTAATTTGAACCCGCGTCTCGGCGCGTGTTTCGTTGACTGCCAACAAGTGGAAAATGTTCTGACTAATCTGGTTCGCAACGCCGCCGCCGCGATGGCGGAAGGCGGCGTGCTTGAAATCGAAACGACAAACGTCATCCTCGATAATCAAAGCGTCAGGCACACCGCGCAGCCGACCGGCTCATACGTTCAGCTATCGGTAACGGACAACGGTATCGGAATGAATTCAGAAGTTAAAGAGCATATTTTCGAGCCGTTTTCCTCTGCGAAGCAAACGGACAAAAGCGTGGGTTTAGGGCTGGCGACCGCTTACGGCATCGTTAAGCAATTAAAAGGGTTTATATGGGTCGAAAGCGAAGCAAATCGGGGAACGACTTTTACGATTCAGTTTCCGAATGCTGAACAGCCTTCGACCTTTGCCGAAAATTAAAATGTAAAATTTCCGCCGAAAAAAAAGGCGTTTGAATACTTCGATCAATCGCCGGAAGCGACTGCGCGAAATCTTCAAACGCCTTTGGAGTTAAAAGCGTCATCAAATAAAACGAATCTCGATTATTTATCAAGCGTAGGAATAAATCGCCTCCCTGATTCTTTCCTGCGCCCGACCCCAGATAAGTTCCAGATTTTCCGGTGTCAGATTGAGTTTGGCGACCGATTCGCAGTTCAAAAGTCTATCCTTATTTTCCATTCGCAGACCGTAGGCGCGGCTGTTGGCGACTATATCCGCCACTTCCACGATATGCGTCACCATCGAAGCGCATTCCGCCATTGCCGGACTATGATGATTCTGAATGGAATTACAGATTTCGGTTTGCAGATTCCAGCGGCAGGCAACCAGAGAACCGATCTGAGCGTGGTCGTAACCGTAATGAAGACGTTCGCCTTCAAGCATTTTTTCTTCGTCGTTCTCGCCCTGAATCAGCGGAAATCCTTTAAAGTCATAGCTTAAAAGGATCAGTTTGCCGAGGTCGTGCAGCAGCCCGCAGGTGAACACTTCTTCGGTTCCTTTCATTTGCAGTATTTGAGCCGTTTCGCGGGAAATCATCGCCACGGCGAGTGAATGTTCCCATATTTTGCGGGCGAAAAAAGAACTGCGGATCTGTTTGGCAAAAGTGGACGAAGCCAGTTCCATCAGGACGATTTCGCCGAGTATTTTGTTGCCGACGGCGGCGATTGCCGCTTGTATTGAGGTGACATTTCTTTCCAGTCCGTAAATCGTCGAATTGGCGAGCCGGAGAATTCGCGCCGCCAGCATCGGTTCATAACCGATAGCTTGGGTGATTTCCCGCACTGAAGTGTCTTCATCGCCGAGAAGACGAGAAAGCCGCATTATATTGCCCGGTGACGGCGGCAGCGTCATTTCGACCAGAGTTTCAATATCAATTTTCGGTTCGGCGGCAATCGTTGCCGTATTCGGGGCGATTTGTAAGCTCATAAAATCAAGTTTTTAAAAATGACGGATAATGACCGGGCAATAATAACCGGTCACACTTACCTTTTCGGCAGATTTTATAGAAACTTTAGACTTTAAAAATTTTAAATTGCCGCCGCTTGAGAATGGAAAGAGACCTTTGTTTCGAGCCGTTATTTTTAGTGACAATTCAAAACGACAACCTTATAATTCTACTTTGTCAGATTAAACTGAATTGATAAAAAGAGTCAAAAATAAGATAAATAAAGAATATGAGATTACCTGTTGATGAAAAAAACTTGAGAATTATGCAATCAAATATCGGCTTTTGTTTGATTGTCGCAGAC
>JAJAZE010000425.1 GCA_026785925.1 Pyrinomonadaceae bacterium | reverse complement strand
GACCGGAACGCACGATCAATTGCTTGAAAAAGGCGGAACTTACAAAAGGTTATACGAGCTGCAGTTTGCCGAATAAGAACTTATTGCCGCGAACGCCGAAAAGTCGTGATAAAGTTTGATTTATGACCAGAGAAGAAATGTTAAAGAAAATCAGCAAATTGTCGCCGGAGCAGAAGGAATTTTTGAAGCGGGAAATCAAAAAGCAGACATCGAAAGACCCCGAAACTTCGTGTTCTGTAAAAGAAGATAAAGAAACGAGAGCAGAAAAATCAAAAAATCAAATATGAAATCAATGACCGGATTTGGACGCGGCGCAGTTTCAAAAGAAAATTTTGCCGTCTCCGTCGAGATAAAAACCGTCAACAATCGCTTTCTGGATTTGAATTTGCGGCTGGCGAACGAACTCCAATCGCTCGAAGCAAATTTAAAACGCCTGATTCAAACGCGCCTGTCACGCGGCAGAGTTGACGTTTTTATCAACTCCGAAAGAACGAGTTCAATCGTTTATGAGTTGAATCGCCCTTTGATTGCCGGTTATTTAGCCGCGTTCAAGCAACTGCAAACCGAGTTCGGGCTGACGGGCGAACCTGATTTGAACGTGATCGCGCGGCTGCCGAATACTTTGCAGCCGAAAGCCGAAGAATTGAGTGAAGATTTCACCGCTGCCGTCGAAGCCGCCGTTGAAATCGCGCTTGACGAACTCGAAAAGATGCGCGAAGCCGAAGGCGAATCTTTAAAAGCCGATTTGAACAATCTGCTGGCTGAAATCGAAAGCCATTTGCCGAAAATCGAAGCGGAAAGTGCCAACGTCGCCGACGAATACCGGCAGAAATTGACGAAACGGATTGCTAATCTGCTGGCTAAAAGCGAAACGCAGATCGAACTCGACCAGGCGAGACTCGCGCAGGAAGTCGCTTATCTGGCTGATAAAAGTGATATTGCCGAAGAAATCACCCGTTTGAAAAGCCACCTCGAACAGTTTCGCAGCATTATCGGCGAAGAAAAAGAAGTTGGCAAACGGCTCGATTTTTTGACGCAGGAATTTAACCGTGAAGCCAACACCATCGCTTCAAAAACGCAGAATTTGACCGTTAAAGAAGCCGCTTTGCAAATAAAATCAGCGATTGAGAAAATCAGGGAACAGGTTCAAAACATTGAATAAGTCTGGAAAGTCTGGAAAGTCTGGAAAGTCAAAACCATATCTTCCTAGACTTCCTAGACTTCCTAGACTTCCTAGACTTTTATGATTGGAAATTTAATCATCATCAGTTCGCCGTCGGGCGGCGGCAAAGGAACTTTGATCAAAGAGGTTTTGAAAATCGTGCCGCACATCGGTTATTCGGTTTCGTTCACGACCCGTGAAATGCGCGCCGGCGAAGCAAACGGACGCGATTATTTTTTCGTCAGCCGTGATGAGTTTGAAACTCTGATTGAAGAAAGCGCACTACTCGAATTTGCCGAGGTTCACGGCAATTTTTACGGCACTTCGCTCAAACAAATCAAAGCGGAAATCGAAGCCGGACACGATATAATTTTGGAAATTGACGTGCAGGGCGCGGCGCACGTCCGCGAGAAAATCCACGAAGCCGTCAGTATTTTCATTCTGCCGCCGTCGTTTGCAGTTTTAGCCGCCAGATTGACCGCCCGCGCGACGGAAAATGCGGCGGATTTGGATTTACGTTTAAAAAATTCATTCGGCGAAGTCAGCCGTTTTTCGGAATTTGAATTTGTCGTGGTTAATGACGACGTAGCGCGGGCGACCGGCGATTTGCAGACGATAATTTTAGCCGACCGGCTCCGACGAGTTCGACAATCGAAGGTTATAAAAGGTATTCTAAATAGTTTCGAGACATCGAAAAATCAAGTTACCGGAGAATAAATAAAATTTTATGGTTGAAGAAACCGAGCAACTGGTCGAAGAAAGCAACAAAGAACCGCGCGTAAACCCGACGATAGATTCAAAATATCGAATGATCATACTGGCGGCACAGCGCAGCAAACAACTACAGCGCGGAGCTAATCCGAAGGTTGATATGGACCCGCGCAAAAGCAAAGCGACGCGCATTGCGATGAAGGAGTTAGAAGACGGCAAAGTTGATTTTGAGATTCTGTCGCCGACGCTGCCGGGCGAAAATTGATAATTTCTGAATCGGCGTTTGAACAGTTTATTTAACAAAACAGAATCTTTTGCTTGACACTAAATAAAGCAATTCGGTATTTTAGAAGTTCGCTTTCCAAACACTTGAAGCGAACGCTTTAGTCAGTTAGCTCAGTGGTAGAGCACTACCTTGACACGGTAGGGGTCAACAGTTCAAATCTGTTACTGACTACCAATTTTTATTTTTGATACGATGCTTTCAAAGAACTTTGCAGTTACGACCCGAACTACTACGACGCGCTGAACACGGCGCGGATATTCGGCGTTTAATAAAATAAACGCTAAGGCAAAGTCGCTCTTATCAAATCAAATCTTTTTAGTAGTAGGACATTGTTAGTTGTCATATTTTGGTTTAATCACGAGTGATTTTGCATTGAACAGATGCAGAACGGCGCAAGCATTAGTTTGACCAAAATTCAATTAACAATAATATGAGCGAAATAAACGTAAAAGTCGGAGAAAACAGTCGAAGTTTCCCTGCGCCGTTGAGCGTGGCGGAAGCGTTGAAGTCGTTTGACCGCGATTTAGTAAAAAAATCGTTGGCGGCGAAAGTCAACGGCGAAGAAGTTGATTTGTCCTACACGCTCGACGCAACCGACGAAGTTTTATCAATCGAACCGATTTTGCCCGAAACGCGCGACGGCTTGGAAGTGATTCGTCATTCGGCGGCGCATCTGCTCGCGGCGGCGGTGCTTGATTTATTTCCCGAAACGAAGCTCGGAGTCGGTCCGGCACTGATGGACGATGCGCGTTACGGTTATTATTACGATGTCATTGCGCCGCGCCATTTGACCGAAGCGGATTTGCCGCTGATTGAAAAGAAAATGCGCGAGATTGCCAAACGCAACTTGGCATACCGGCGCGAAGTTCTCGAAAAAAGCGATTTGATTAAACTTTTTACCGACCGCGACGAGCCTTTGAAATGTCAATTAATTGACGAAAAAGCCGACGTGACGGCGACCGCGTATTACATCGAAAACACGCCGTTTGTTGATTTCTGTCTGGGTCCGCACGTTCCGAACACGAATAAATTAAAAGCATTTAAACTGCTTGCTCTCTCCGGCGCGTATTGGAAAGGCGACGCGAATAATCAGCAGATGCAGCGCATTTACGGGACGGCTTTTGCGGCGCAGGAAGAACTCGACGGCTGGCTAAAGCAGCGCGAAGAAGCCGAGCGGCGCGATCACCGCCGAATCGGAAAAGAACTCGATTTGTTTTCGATTTCCGACGATTACGGGCAAGGCTTGATTTTGTGGCATCCGAAAGGCGGCGTGATTCGGATGGAGATGGAAAATCTCCTGAAAGAAGAATTGCAAAAACGCGGCTATAGTTTTGTTTTTACGCCACACATCGCCAAACGCGAGCTTTGGAAAATTTCGGGACACGAAGAAAATTACGCCGATTCGATGTTTGCGCCGACGCACGTCGAAGGCGACGCGGAAGAATTTCGCCTGAAACCGATGAATTGCCCGTTTCATATCGGAATTTACAAGGCTTCCCCGAAGTCTTACCGCGATTTGCCGCAGAGATATTCGGAGATGGGAACGGTTTATCGCGCCGAACTGTCGGGAACTCTGCACGGCTTGATGCGTGTGCGCGGATTTACCGTTGACGACGCGCATTTGTTCGTGCGCCCCGATCAAGTGCGCGAAGAAGTCGCCGATTGTTTGGATTTCGCTATCAAGGTTTTTGAAACTTACGGTTTC
>JAJAZE010000424.1 GCA_026785925.1 Pyrinomonadaceae bacterium | reverse complement strand
CAAGAAATGGCAAACGGAGGTGGAAATCATCAAACGCGCGTTGCCGAAAGAATGAGCAGGAAAGAAAAACCAGACTAAAACCAAAAAAACGCGCTCAAAAAGCAGAGCGAACTATGAGAGGTTTGGTCAAAAGTCTAAAATAAATTCTTTAGCAAATTTTGTCGCAGGTTTTTTTTCAATGAGCGTATCTTTTGTGCTTTCAAAATCCATTATGATTCGTTGCCTGTCTTTGTCCTTTCCTTTTATTAAAACCATACCGCTTCCAGTAGAGCGTTTTTCTTCATTGACAGTTGTTGATGTTGAGTTTGTGCCGTAGATTGGTCTTGTTGTCGTTCCTGTAATAACTTTCTCCTTATTGCCACGAAACACCAAAAAAATTTCAGCATCTTCAGGTTTTTCTACGACAACGAAAAACTTCTCTTTTTCAATTTCTTGAATAATACGCTCGTGATTTTTTATGTCTGCACCTGTATCAACAAAAATTTTTGATAATCCTTTTAACTCCGCAGGCTTCCCATACTCAAACGGAGTTTGAGAATAAGTTAAAGTGCCAGACAGCAAAACGAAAGCTACAGTCAGAAAGAATTTTAATTTCATAATGACGCAATATACTTTGACTCAAAATATATTGCAAGACTTTTATTAATCAAAAATTAAACCTGCCCTAATAATAATTTGGAAAATAAACAAATCTTGCCTTTTCTTGACACTTTCCCGCTTAGCAATTAGTATTTATAGTTTCGGCTCTAGTGCCTGAGGTCTATCTATATGTTCGAGTCTTTATCCGACAAGCTGAAATCTACGCTGAAGAATCTGCGCGGCGAAGGCAAGCTCACGCCTGAGCATGTTGATGTCGCTTTGCGCGAGATTCGGATGGCTTTGCTTGAGGCGGACGTTAATTATAAAGTCGCCAAAGATTTTGTCGAAAATGTTCGCGTGAAAGCGGAAGGGCAAGCCGTTTGGCAGGATTTGAAGCCGCACGAGCAGGTTGTCAAAATTGTTTATGACGAGCTGGTCGAATTGTTCGGCGGAACTTCTTCGCGGCTGGTTTTTACCCGTCAGATTCCGAATGTCGTGATGATTGTCGGGCTGCAAGGTTCGGGTAAGACGACTTCGACGGGGAAAATTTCGCGCTGGCTGAAAGATAATCAGGAAAGAAATCCGCTGCTTGTTTCGGTTGACGTTTATCGTCCGGCGGCGCGTGAGCAGCTAAGAGTTGTCGGTGCTGCGGTTGGCGTTTCGGTTTATCAGGATAAGGAATCGAACGACCCGTTGACGCTGGTGAAAGGCGCGATGAAGCACGCGCAGGATTCGGGTTTTGACACTTTGCTCATTGACACGGCTGGTCGTCTGCATATTGACGACGACTTGATGGTCGAACTCGAACAGATTAAAGCCGAAACGAAACCGATGGAAGTTCTGTTCGTCGCCGATGCGATGACCGGACAGGATGCGGTGCGTTCGGCGGAAGTTTTTCACGAGCGAGTCGGAATCACGGGCGTGGTTTTGACGAAAATGGACGGCGACGCTCGCGGCGGCGCGGCTTTGTCCATCAAACAGGTGATCGGTCAGCCGGTGAAATTTGTCGGTGTCGGTGAAAAATACGACGCGATTGAGCCGTTTTATCCAGATAGAATCGCGCAGAGAATTCTCGGAATGGGCGATGTTTTGTCGCTCATCGAAGAAGTTCAAGGGAAGATTGACGAAGACGAAGCGCAGAAGCAGTTGGAGAAAATGACGAGCAATCAGTTCACGCTCGAAGATTTTCGCGCCCAACTCGGACAATTTAAAAAACTCGGCTCGATGTCAAAGATTATGAAGATGCTGCCCGAACAAATGACGGGCGGACTTCAAATTTCCGACGAACAATCAGTCGAAGTCGAAGCGCAGATGAAGCGCACCGAAGCCATTATTGATTCGATGACGAAACAGGAACGTCAGAATCACAAGATTATTGATGCGAGCCGTAAAACGCGCATCGCCAAAGGTTCAGGAATGACAATTTCCGATGTCAACGGGTTGATTCGCCAATACGAGCAGATGAAAAAGATGATGCAGCAGATGAATCGCGGCGGAATGTTTTCAAGACTCGCGGGCAAAGCGATGGGCGGACTCGGCGGCGGTTTAGGCGGCTTGATGGGCGGCGGCGGCGGCGGACTCGGCGGATTATTGGGCGGAATGGGCGGCAACGGCGCGGGCGAAACGGAAGATTTTGGAAACAGCTACGAAGAACAAACCGATTCTTTGGCGAAAAAATTAAGGAAAAAGAAGAGACACAAGAAGAAAAAGTGAGAAGTGAGAAGTGATAGGTGAGAAGTAAAGTTCTCTCACTTCTCACTTCTCACCTATCACCTAAATATATGTTAAATATCAGTTTAATGAGAATGGGCGCGAAGGGAAAACCTTTTTACCGCGTCGTTGTGAAGGAAAAACGGTCGAAGCGCGACGGGAAATATCTGGAAAACGTCGGAACTTATAATCCGATGACCGATCCTTCGACGGTTGATTTGAAACACGAGCGAATTCAGTATTGGATTTCGGTCGGAGCGCAGCCGACGGAAACTGTGGCGAGTTTGATTAAACACAATCCGCAGCAGACGGAAGAAGAAAAAGCCGTTGCGGTCGAAACCAGAGCGGCGAAGGTCGCGGCTGACAAACAGGCAAAAGCCGAAGCGCGAAAAGCGGCAGCCGAAGCCAAACAAGCTGAAATTGATCGAGTTGCATCGGAAAAAGCGGCGGCTGAAAAGGCTGAAGCCGACGCAGCGGCAAAAGCGGAAGCAGATGCAGCGGCTGAAGCAGAAGCGGCTCAAGCAAAAGAATCGGCTGAAACTGAAACTGCGCTAACAGAAGAAACTCCGGCTGAAGCGTCAACCGAATCAACGACCGAAGAAGATAAACCGGCGAACGAATAATGTTCGCTGAGTCTCTATTTTGGTTTTCAAATTATGAAAGAAGCGGTCGAAAAAATCGTCACGGCTTTGGTTGACGACAAAGAATCGGTTGAAGTTTCCGAAGAAACGGGTGAACGCGCAACCGTCATCAAGCTGCGTGTCGCGGCGGGTGATATGGGACGCATCATCGGGCGCGAAGGTCGGACAATTAAAGCGATTCGCAGCCTGCTGTTTATCGCCGGACAGAAACACGGTAAGCGGTTCGTGCTTGATATTGTCGAATAGTTTTTTGTTCAGAGTTCACGCTTGAGTATGTTCTTCCGCCGGCGAAGGGCGGCAGAGGGCAAAATAAAGTTTAAACTCTAAACAGTTGAATGGAAGACTTAATTGCTATCGCCAAACTCGCCAAGCCGCGTGGGTTGCGCGGCGAAATCGTCGGCGACGTTTTAACTGACTTTCCCGAAAGATTCGACGATTTGAAAAGCGTTTCAGTCGTTTATCCAAATGGCGAAATCGTGGCGGGCGTGATTGAAAAGTTCTGGTTTCAAAAGGGAAGAATCGTTTTAAAGTTTGTCGGATTCGACACGATTGAAGCGGCGGAAACTTTGCGAAACTGCGAAATCTGCGTTCCCGAAACCGAAGCGGTGGAACTCGAAACGGATGAGTTTTTCGATTGGGAATTGGAAAACTGTATAGTTGAATCGGTCGAAGGCGAGCGAATCGGCGCGGTTAAAGAAGTGATGCGAACCGGCGGCACTGAGGTTTTAGTGGTCGCGGGTGAAACGAAGGAGTATCTGATTCCGTTTGCCGAAACGATTTGCGTCGAAGTTGACGTTGAAAACAAATTAATAAAAGTTGATGCGCCGGAAGGATTGCTTGATTTTTAGATTTAGGATTCAGAAATTAAGATTGAAAGAATAAATCCTGAATCTTGAATGAAAATAGATGTTTTAACAATTTTCCCCGAATTCTTCGGCGCAGTTTTTGATTTCGGTATCATTCGACGCGCCAAACTCGCGGAGATTGTCGAGATCAACATTTACGATTTACGCTCTTTTGCAACCGATAAACATCGAAAAACCGATGATACGCCATTCGGTGGCGGCGACGGAATGGTTTTGAAATGCGAGCCGATTTTTAACGCGATTGAGCGTATTGTCGGAACGTGCGAAAGGGAAAATTATCCTGAAAAGACGCGGGTTGTTTTGCTTTCGCCGCAGGGAAAGCCTTTGAAACAGGCGATTGCAAAAAGTTTTGCCGACGAAGCAAATCACATTATTTTGATTTGCGGACGCTACGAAGGAATTGACGAACGAGTTAATGAAACGCTCATTACCGATGAAATTTCCATCGGCGATTACGTTTTATCGGGCGGCGAACCGGCGGCAATTGTTGTTTCCGACGCGATTGTCCGGCTTTTGCCGAACGCTCTGAGCAGTGAAACGTCCGCCGTTAATGATTCGTTCACGGAAAATTTATTGGATTTTCCGCATTACACGCAGCCGCGCGACTTTCGCGGAATGGAAGTTCCCGAAGTTCTTTTGAGCGGCAACCACGCCGAAATCGAGAAGTGGCGTAAGCAAAAGGCGTTGGAAAAGACGCGAAATTTTAGAAGTGATCTATTAGATTAAGGAGCATAGTTGAAGTGAATAGCCAAAGGTAATGCAAATTACTTTGCGCGTCTCACCTCTCACTGATAAGAAAATGAACCGTTTAGACAGCATTGAAGTTACACAATTGAGGGATAATATTCCGGCGTTCCAATCGGGCGACAACGTGAAAGTTCACGTTCGCATTCAGGAAGGCAACAAGGAACGCATCCAGATTTTTGAGGGAATCGTGATCGCCAAAAAACACGGCGGCTCGCGTGAAACCATCACCGTCCGCAAAGTCAGTTTCGGGGTCGGCGTGGAACGCATTTTTCCATTACACGGCACGGTCATTGACCACATTGATGTCACCCGGCGCGGCAAAGTCCGCCGTGCGAAACTTTATTATCTGCGCGATTTACGCGGCAAAGCAGCTCGCATCAAAGAGCGTGACACCCGCAATAAAGACGCGGCGAAGGCAGCAAAAGCTAAAAAATAATTTCATAAGATTTTTGAAACGCGGATGAACGCGGATTCAGATGGTTTTTCACGGTTAATTTTAACTTGTGCCGATTCGTCAATCCGCATTCATCCGTATTCATTTTATATGGCAGTCGGAATTGATTTTGAACAAAAGGCGATTGCCGAAGGTTTTCGATTCGTCGCCGGAGTTGATGAAGTCGGGCGCGGCTGTCTGGCAGGCGCAGTCGTGGCGGCGGCAGTGGTTTTAGATTTATCGAAACCGATTCCGGTCGGCTTGAACGATTCAAAAAAAATCTCCGCCAAAAATCGCGTCAGGCTCGACGCGGAAATCCGCGCCAACGCGATTTGTTACGCCGTCGGGCAAATCGAAGCCGACGAGATTGACCGCATCAACATCTTGCAGGCGACGAAAAAAGCAATGATTTCAGCCATCGGACAACTCGTTCCGGCGGCTGATTTTCTTTTGATAGACGCGCTCCAACTCAAAGAACTCGCCACACCGCAAAAAGCCATCATTCACGGCGACGCGATTTCCGCCTCCATCGCCGCCGCTTCGATTATTGCCAAAACCTACCGCGACAATTTAATGGCGGAACTCGATGTAATCTATCCCGAATACGGATTTGCCAAGCACGTCGGCTACGGCACAAAAGCGCATTTTGAAGCGATTCGCAAACACGGCGCGTGTCTGCTGCACCGCAAGAGTTTTCGCGGCGTTTTGTAAAAACTCTTGTATAATCGAAACGGTAAAGTTATGAAAAAGTATATTTATATCATCGAAAAATGTATGGATACCAATCTTTTCGTCGCTTACATTCCGGGCTTCGCGGGCGCACACAGTCAAGCCGAAACGCTCGACGAGTTAAGCGAAAATATGCGCGAAGTCGTGGAAATGCTGATGGAAGACGGCGAGCCGCAAATGGAAACCGATTTCGTCGGCACACAAACCTTAATGGTGGCGTAAAATGGGCAATCTTCCCGTATTAAAACCGTCGGAGGTCATCTCGATTCTGAAAAAGTTAGGCTTCACGGAAGTTCGCCAGCGCGGTTCGCACGTTCAGTTTCGTCACGCTGACGGGCGCGGCACGACCGTTCCGTTTCACAAAGGCAGAGATAAGCAGGTAAGCAAAAGTTTGGCGGCATTATGAAAAGTTCAGAGTCCAAACTTTAGTTTGTCTGCTCCGCCGCGCTTCGCTGGCGGAAGACACGCTCAAGCGTGGACTCTGAACGAAAGCAAAATGCTTCATTACTTTTG
>JAJAZE010000423.1 GCA_026785925.1 Pyrinomonadaceae bacterium | reverse complement strand
GAAGTTCTGAAAACCATCGAACGCCACACGCGCTCATTTCAGCCGTTTGAGATTTACGCCCGCGCACTCAAAGAATATTTTCGCCGCTATGAAATCGAAGTCAGCGAATGGGAAAAGTCGCAATCGCGCCTTTATAAAAAATTAGACGTTTATCAGCAAGACGGTTACAAAGCCTTGATGAAAATCTCCGAAAAATATCGCGGCGCGTTTCTTTGCGACGGCGTTGGTTTGGGAAAAACTTTTGTCGGAATGATGTTGATTGAACGGCTTGTCGAACGCGACCGCAAGCGTGTCGCGTTGTTTGTTCCGAAAGCGACGAGCGAAGCAGTTTGGAAACCCGCCTTAAGAAAATATCTACCGAATCTTTTCGGTCGGTTTTCCAATCTCGAAATTTTTAGTCATACCGATTTATCCGCAAGCAGCTTGCAAGAAGACTTAAAAAGCGTCGAAGAACGCGCCGATGTCATTATCATTGACGAAGCGCATAATTTCCGCAATCCCGGACTGCGCGGAACTGATTCGCGGACGGCTTCGCGTTATTATCGAATGGCGGAAATCATCGGCGACAAAAAAGTTTTTCTTTTGACAGCAACGCCGATTAACAATAGTTTGATTGATTTGCAGCGGCTTATCGAACTCTTCACAAACAAAGAAAACAATTATTTCAGAAATATCGGCGTTCATTCGCTTCCGGCGCATTTTCGCTATCTTGAAAAACAACTTGAAGACAGCATTCGCGGTGTTTCACCGAATCAACCGATTTTTGATTTTAACCCGCTTGAAGCCGGGCAAATTTTAGGCAGCGACGAACTTTTCCGCGAACTCGTCGTGCAGCGAAGCCGCAGTTACGTCCGCGAAAGTCAAAAACTTCAAGGCGGAAATCTTGCCTTGTTTCCCAAACGCGAAGTTCCGCAGATTGCCGAATATTCGATTAAAAAAACTTACGGCAAACTGCTCGATTCGATAAATAAAGCCTTTTCCAAAAAAGAGCCGCTTTTTACGCTGGCGATTTACAGCCCGACATCTTTCTTGAAAACCGGCGTTGAGGAAGAAGATATATTTTTGGTCGAACGGCAAAAGCAACTTGTCGGTTTGATTCGCACATTGTTTCTCAAACGCTTTGAAAGTTCGGCGGAAGCGTTTCGCTCTTCGTGTGAAATGCTTTATCGCAAAATGCTTGCTTTTGCGATGAAAAACGCTGAAACCGCGATGGAGAAATCCAAACTCGACCGCATAATGCGCCGCAAGGAAGAACAGTTCGGCTTTTTCCGTCAAACCCAACGCGCACTTTTTGACGACCGGCAGGATTTGGGCGACAGCGACGAACTTACCGAAGACGTAATCACGCCCGAACTGCTCGAATCGTTTGAAGTTCTCGACCGCGAAAAATACAACGTCCACGCCATCTTAAATGCGACGTTTGACGATTTAGACCAGATTCTCGATTTTCTCGACGAGTTCCGCACTTTTGAGCCGAAAAAAGACGATAAATTGCAAGCCTTGATTCGTCTTTTGAAAGGCGACAAAGTTTTGAAAAAACGCAAAGTTCTAATTTTCAGCGAATATATGCAGACGGCTCGGTATCTTTTCGAGAATCTGAAAAAAGCCGGCATTGAAGGCGTGGCGGAAATTGACGGCAACACAAAATCAAAAGACCGATTGGCAATCGTCCGACGCTTTTCACCTTTTTACAACGATTCGTCAAACGCCAAATTAGCAGAAAGCGGCGAAGAAGAAATTCGCGTCCTTATCTCGACCGACGTTTTAGCCGAAGGCTTGAACTTGCAGGATGCAGCCAGACTTATCAATTACGATTTACATTGGAATCCCGTCCGTTTGATGCAGCGAATCGGGCGCGTTGACCGGCGTTTGAACAATCAAATCGAAGAAGAAATCGTGCGGGCGAATCCCGACCAAAAGGAAATTCGCGGCACGGTCGTTTATTGGAATTTTCTGCCGCCCGAAGAACTCGATTCGCTTTTGAATCTTTATGCCAAAGTTTCAAATAAGGTTTTGAAAATCTCGCGCGTGTTCGGCATCGAAGGCAAAAAACTTCTCAAACCCGAAGACGATTACGAAGCCTTAAAGGATTTCAATCACGAACTCGAAGGCGACGAATCGCCGCTCGAAAAACTGCATCTCGAATATCAGGAACTTTTAACCCAATTTCCCGAACTCGACAATCAATTAAACCGTTTGCCGAACCGCATTTTCAGCGGCAAACGGTTGATTGAAAATCCATCCCGCGCCGTTTTCTTTTGTTACGAACTCCCCGAAGTGCCGAAGGAAACGACGGAACTGTCAGCGGATGATTTAGAATCCGAAACGGAATTATTAACCATCAGCCGCTGGTATCTATACAATCTCGAAACCGAACACATCGAAGAAGACCCAATCAAAATTAACGAAATAATTCGCTGTTCGCCCGACACGCCGCGCTTTTGCGTTCAATCACAGGAAACCTTAACGGAAATCCGGCAGAAAGTTGAGAAGTATTTGAAAAACGGTTATCTCAAACGAGTGCAAGCCCCAATCGGAACGCGCCCGATTTTGAAAGCGTGGATGGAAATTTCTTGAGTTTGTGATCACAAGAGCGGAAGAGCGAAGAGCGGGCGCAGAGCAGCCCTTCCTGACTTCTCAATTGGGTTGAGTTGATTTGTTCAATCTAAACTCGCAGATATTAAAGTGGAAAGAAGATTTAACTAAATCTAAGACTACAGGCTTAAGTGAAAAAGAGAAGTTTAATAAGCTGTAAGTTAAGATAAAAAAGGCAACTTAAATAAATTGCAGGTCAGGAAGGGCTGCTCTGCGCCCGCTCTTTATTTGTCTTAAAGAAAAAAAATGGCTAAAAAATGGTCAAACCGCAATCTTCCCGGCGCGTTGCACTTTGTTACGGGCAACGTCCGAAACCGGCTGCCGATTTTCCGTCAGGAAGCGGCTTGCCGGGCATTTATGGGTGAACTTCAAAATCTCAAAACCAAAAGAGAATGTAAATTGATTGCCTTGGTTGTGATGCCCGACCATTTTCATTTGATCGTCAATCCGCGCGACGGCGAAATCCGCGAATGGACGGGCGCGTTGAAAAGTCTCGCCGCCAAACGCTTAGTCGGGATTGCGCCGGAAAGTTGGTTTTTGAAAAATGAAACCGAACATCAGGTTTGGCAGGAGAGTTTCAAAGCCTTGCCGCTGTGGAGCAATTGGATGATTTGGCAGAAAATCAATTACATTCACAACAATCCTCTGAAAGCCGGTTTGGTGAACTCGGCAAAGGATTATCAATGGTCGAGCTTTTGCAGTTTCTACAAAATGGAAGCCGAAGAGATTTTGCAGGTTGATGAAGATTGGTGGTGGGCTGATGACGTGCAGAAACTTGAAAGGTCAATGGCTGAATGGGAAAAGGAATTGGAAGAGAAAAGAATGAAGTGAGCATTTTAATTTTTAAAGCATTTTAAGAAGCGGGCGCAGAGCAGCCCTTCCTGACCTGCAATTTTATTGAGTTGATTTATTACACCTGAACTTGTGTGTAAGTTAAAATAAAAAAGACAAGTTTAATAGAATTGCAGGTCAGAAAGGGCTGCTCTGCGCCCGCTCTTCCACAACAAAAATTATGTCAAATTACACAACTCTAAAAAACGTCAATAACTTTGAATCACTCATCGAATACTTACGCGATGAACTCGATTGGGATTTCCAAGCCGAAGACATCGAAGATTTAACTTTTGACTACGAGCCGGAAGAACTCGGATTGGATGAATCAACCGCCGCGAAAATTGACGGCATCAAACAGCTTCGACCGCTGACGAATAATCAAACCTGGGGAATTTTCTACATTGATTTCGAGCCGAAGAAACTGCCCGTTGTCGCTTTGCGCCGCATTCTGAGCAAACTCGTCGTCAAACGCCGCACTTCCGCCAATCAATCAGACCGTGCCGCGTGGCAGATGCACGATTTGCTTTTTCTTTCTTCTTATGGCGAAAACCGAACGCGCACGATTTCGCTGGCGCATTTTTCGGATAATTCCGAGTTTGGCGATTTGCCGACGTTGAAAACGATAACCTGGAATAATCTCGATACGCCTCTGCATCTTCAACACGCGCATCAAACGCTGACCGAAAAACTTCGCTTTCCCGACAATCCGAACGATGCGGAAGCGTGGCGCGAACAATGGGCTTCGGCTTTTACGCAAAGACACGGCGAAGTTATCAGAACGTCAAAACAGCTTGCTATTCGGCTTGCCGAACTTGCCGATAATATTCGGACACGCGCCAATGAAATTCTTTATCTTGAAAGTGAAAAAGGCGAGCTTCGCAAACTTCACAAAGCGTTTCAGGAAGCGTTGATTCACGATTTGAGCTACGACGATTTTGCCGATATGTATGCTCAAACGATTTTTTACGAGCTTTTGACGGCGAAAACGACGTTCAGAGTCCAAACTTCAGTTTGCCGCTGCCGCGAGCGAAGCCAAGCGGCAGCGAAACGCGGCGCACTCAAATCTCTGCCGAAACAAATCCCGCTTTGCTT
>JAJAZE010000422.1 GCA_026785925.1 Pyrinomonadaceae bacterium | reverse complement strand
CTAAAGCCGTATATTCGGCTAAAACATAGTTAGTTGTCAGACGCGCTGTTGCCGAAGCGTAAAACCCGACGGCTTTTTCGTGAAGCGGTTCTGCATTTTCGTTAAAACACAAAAAACCGGAAGTATCAATCAGCATCAATCTTCGTCCTCGTGATTGTCGGCGTAAGCGCGGGCTAAATCAAAATCTATGCGTTCGTTGTGGTCTAATTGTAGATATTCTTCGTAAGTGAGTTCTCGTCCCTGCCACATTCCGAACATTTTATGATTTTCGTCGCCGTTTTTCGCGTCGAGTCTTTTGCCTTTCGTTTTTCCCGTTACTTCCTCAAGAATTAGAGTCGCAATTTGCAATTTCTCGCTGTCCGGCAACGGCAAAATAGTATTTCGATAAATTTCCTGAACATCCGTTTGCATAAATTTCACCTCGTTCGTCCGATTATATCACGCCGCGCTTTTGACGATTTTTCAACTTAACAGCAGTGCCTTAAATCCGGCTTGCCGAAAATGTTCATCGGCGGTTAAGGCTTCGCTGATATTATTTTCCTTCATCACGATGAACGAAGCGCAGTCGGTCAAGCCCCAGCTTTTATCCTGACGCTGTTCATAGAGAATTAAGGAGCGGTGAAATAAATCCGGTGAAGCGTCAATAATTTCAACGAAAGCACTTTCCTGCAAAGCGCGAATGATTTCAGCGACATTGCGGCGAAACTTGAGCGCGGATAAGCCGTTGGCAACTTCGGTTAAAACAAATTGGGTGGTCAGCAGCGAAAGATTTTCGGCGGCGATTTTGCCTTCCCATTCGACGGCTGCGGCGTGCCATTGGTCGCGGGTGTTAAAAAGGGCGTAGATGTATGCCGTGTCGAGAAACAGCGCGGAATCTGCCAAAATTTTAATCCTCCAACTTTCCGTGCGCGTAAAAATCGTGCCGCTCCGCTAAATCGGTTACGCCGACATCAACAGCTAATTCACGAATCAGCGTCAGCGGATGAACCGACTCTTTAATCTGATAGCGTTCGGCGATTTGCTCGACGATTTCCAGAACTTCTTCCTGCGCTTTGGGCGGCAGTTGAAAAACTTTCTGCTGAATAGTTTCGAGGGTGTTCATAGAGTTATCTTACTGTTTCTCGTTTCCCTTCACAATATCTATTTCGTCGGCGGTCAAATCGTATAAATCATAAACCAGATTATCAATCTGCCGGTCGAGTGCGCCGCATTTGTCCTGATAAAAAGTCTTGTCCTTATCAGTCCGCGCCGTTTGCAGATGTTTCTTCGCGTCGAGCATCTGTTCGACCAGCGCAACCATTTTATCGTGCGCCGCTTTTTCGGTTTGGTCGGCGAAATTGATAGTGCGGATTGGTAACTTACCTAAATTAACAGCTAATACTTTTGCAAAAACCTTTTCTTTGTTTTGAGAAATACCATTATGAATAAAATTCAGATAACGCGAATTCAAAATCGCTAATAAATACAATGAAGATTCTTTAATATGTGGCTTCATTTGAATTGAATAGGATAAAGAATCAAAGTAGTAACCGAAATCGTCAAAGGTAGCAATTAAATGGTCGGCAGTTTTACGAACCATTATCTTATTTGGCACATAAATCTCCGGTTTTCTAAGAGCAAAATCAACTTTAGTTTGAGGAGTCATTCCGCTTTTGGATTTGATGTCCGAAACTTTAATTTGATTTTTTAGTTTCGGATTATAATTTACCCAAGTGCCAGACCATCGAAGTTGATATTTATTTATATCTCTTCCTAACAACATTCTCTTGTGTTCAGAAGTCTCAGCAGAATCAGACAATAAAATGTGTCGCACGTTACCTGGATTTAATCCATTTGAAATGGAGGCAAAATCAGATAGTGTTTTTGTGTTTGCCTTCATTTCTAATCCACTGGAATAAAAAAGAGAATCTTGCTTTTCCGATAACTCTTTCTGCAATGTGTGATGTTGCTCTAAAACATCAAATGTTGGAAATATATTTTTAACCTTATAGTAATTAAGAATATTCTGGCTTGCCTGATTATCATTTACGGCAAAGAACAATATACTGTCGCCAACCTCTGCCGAGGCAAACACTTTTTCTTTAATTTCTATAATTTGGGGAATTGAATATTCTTTTAACAAACAATTTCTCACTGAAGAAAAATATGTATTGAAAACTAGCGACTTAGGAATAATAAAACTTACTATTCCATTCAGAGATTTAAGTAATTTCAATCCTTTTTCCAAAAAGAGAACATAAGTATTTGTTTTATAGCTTGTTAGTGAGTAATTGCTGCGATAATAGGATTGCTCGTAAGGTCTATCACTTCCAACTAAAGAGTATGGCGGATTGCCGACAATCGCGTCGAAGCCGCCGCCGCGCATTATTTCGGGAAACTTGTCTTCGTAGCTCATCGGGTTGAGTTTGCGTTCGTCGTTGCGCTCGAAAAGCTGTCCGTCGAGAATGTCGTGGTCAACCAGCGAATTGCCGCAGACGATGTTGCGCGTCATATCGGGCAGAATCTTTTCGCCGAGTTTCGGCTGAAACACGCGGATCGTGCCGAGCGTCGCGTCTTCGAGCAGTTTGAGGGCGAGCGACAACTGCGCCACTTCGGTCGCCTGCGCGTCAATGTCCACGCCGTAAACATTGTTCCGCAAAATCTCGCGCCGCTGATTGATCGTCAAAGTAAAACTGCCGTCCGCGTTTTCCAGACAGCCGTCTTTCCGCGCCGTCTCTTTTCTGCCGTAGGAATTGTAAAAATCCGTGTGATAACGCAGCAGATAATCGTAAACGCCAAGGAGAAACGAACCCGAACCGCAGGCAATATCGGCAAACCGCAGCGTTTTAATTTCGGCGGGCGTTTTGTTTTCAATTAACTTGCCGACGGTGTTTTCGACGATGTAGCGCACGATGTATTCGGGCGTGTAATAAACGCCGCCCGCTTTGCGGACTTCGGGTTTTTCTTCGACGTGAGCGCGTTTGTCGGTGGCGACGATGACTTTGCCGAGAAAGCGTTCGTAGATACTGCCGAGAATGTGAACCGGAATATAGTTAAAGTTATAGGGCGAATCTTTCGCCGATAATTCACCGCAAACATCGGCGAAAACCTTTTCGTCGGCGTGGAAATCTTTCGAGTCAATAAAATGCGTTTTGAAAACCACGCCGTTGTAACGACCTTCGAGATGTTTTGACGTTCGCGCAAAATCAGCCCACGAATCGAATTTATCAATCATCGTTTCCGGCTCGATCATCTTGTCTTCGAGAAAGCGCATAAAAACGAGCCGGTCAATCGTCCGCGTCACGGCTTCGGTCAACGCTTCGCCGTCGAGTTCGGAGTTTTTGTTTTTGAAAGCGCGGGCGAGTTCGGCGCGGTAACTGTCTAAATCGTCGAGAAAAGATTCGTCAACCGATTTCTGAATCGCCGTCGCAAAAAGTTTCCCCTGCTTCGCGCCGCGTCCGCGCTTCGGCAGATTTTTCGCGTATTCGTCGAGCGAACCGCCGATCACCGAATCACGCGAGAAAAGATGATAAATCCGGCGAAACTTCGCTTCGTCAGCATAATCCTGATAGTTAAACTTGATGTCTTCGAGCGCGAAGTTCTGCGCCGTCGCAATGTTCGGTTTATAGCGACAATCAATCACGCGAAACTGTTCAAAATCGGTCAGCACCGCGAGCGGCGTGTTGCTCGACCAGCCGTAGCGAATCGTCTGAAAATAATCGTCGGCGTTGTCCAGGTTACGCGAAGGCTTCTTCGCTTCGACGTAAAACTTCACGTCGCGGAAATTCGGCGCGGCGAAAAATGCGTAATCGGCTTTTTTCAAACGATTACTGACCGCCACGCCTTTTTCGACTTTGACTTCCTGCTGATAAGGATTTTTCTCGCGCTCGTGGTTCACGTCCCAACCGAGCGCGATCCAGAATTTATCAATGAAATCCAGCCGCGCCTGTGCTTCGGAGTATTTCGTTTCGAGATATGTTTGCTCGCCTGCCTGAAAATCTTCAGCTAATTCTTTAACGCGGGAAAATGCGGTGGAGAATGTTTGTTCGTTCATAGCAAATTAGAGAATTACCTGCAAAAGAGGACGCAAAGAAAACTAAACTTTTTCTTTGCGTCCTCTAAACTTCTGCGGTCGAAGCGTTACTGTTTGAGATGTTTTTCAAACCAGCCGAAAACTTCGCCGTACCAAAACTCCGAGTTCTGCGGTTTCATAATCCAATGTCCTTCGTCGGGGAAAACGATGAGTTTTGACGGAACATTTTGCAGTTGCAAAGCCGTATAAAGCTGCAAACTCTGGTCAACCGGCACGCGGTAATCAATTTCGCCCTGCGTGACCAAAGTCGGCGTTTTGAAATTGGCGGCAAATTTATGCGGCGACCATTTGTTGTAATTCACCGGATTTTCCCAGGGCATTCCCTTGAATTCATATTTGACGAACCACAACTCTTCGGTCGTCGCCGCCATACTTTCGAGATTATAAACTCCGGCGTGGGAGACAAATGCCTTAAATTTTACGCGCGGATCGGTGTTGTGTCCCAAAAGCCAGTCAACCATATAACCGCCGTAGCTCGCGCCCGCCGCGCCGACTCTGGTTTTGTCAATATACGGATTGCGCTTCAGAACTTCCGCCGTGCCGTTCATAATATCGGTGTAGGCTTTGCCGCCCCAGTCAGCCGAGATTTCGTTGACGAATTTCTGCCCGTAGCCGGTTGAACCGCGCGGATTCGGCGCAAAAACGATATAACCTTGGTTGGCGAACATCTGCGGATTCCAGCGATAACCCCAATTGTTGTTCCACGCGCCTTGCGGTCCGCCGTGAATTAAAACAATCAGCGGATATTTTTTGCCCGCGTCAAAGTCTTTCGGTTTGACGATGAAGCCGTGAACTTTCGCGTTCGCCGCGCCCGTCCATTCGATTTCCTCCGGCTTCGCCAAACCCAAATCGGCGTTCGCTTTGCTCAGATTGACGATCAAATCGGGCGTGTCGGTCGAAGTCCGGTAAATCTCGTTCGGGCTGGTCAGGGAACTTCCGACCATCACGAAAGTTTTGCCGTCAGGCAGTATATTGAGACCGCTGAAAAAACCTTTTGGGACAACGGTTTTAACGTGCGTGGCGATTCGCAATTTAAAATTCGGTTCGAGCGGAACGCTGAAAATCGGTGCGTAGCCGCGTTCACCGGCAGTAAAATAAACGGTTTTGCCGTCCGGCGACAAAATCATCTCGTCAACCTGCTGGTCGAAACCCTGCGTCAATTCAATCGTCTCGCCCGTCTGCCGGT